>JAUIIF010000702.1 GCA_030431945.1 Bacteroidia bacterium
ATCGAGTACTACTTCTGTGGCCCGCCGATGATGAACCAGTCCGTGATCAAAGCCCTCGACGAGCTGGGTGTCCCGGAAGAAAACATCGCCTTTGACGATTTCGGAGGATAACCGAAATGGTATTGAAAGACAAGAAGCCTCGGCTGCCAAGTTGGTAGTCGGGGCTTTTTGCGTGCGGGGAGGCCTGCTTTTTCACCTTTCCCTGCACCGGCGTCCGCGCCCCCAAAACAGCGGCAGGCTACCTCAGGTCTGCCGGCGACGGAGGAAAAAAACCGGAGAAATTATGGTGATGACGAACAGCGAGAACACCAGCCCGCCAATGGTTCCCGCGGCCAGGGCGTGCCAGAAGACTTCGTTGCGGCCGCCCAGCAGGAAGGGGACTAAACCGGCGGCGGTAGAAACGACGGTGAGAACGATGGGGGTGATCTTGTGGTGTAAGGCGGCGGCGTACAGTTGGGGGCCAGACCAGGAAGGATGGATTTTGCGTAAATAGTTGAACTCGTTGATGACTAAAATGAGGCCATTGACGGCCAGGCCCGTGACGAGCAGAAAGCTCACGTAGCCCCCCTGGTCGAGCCGGACATTGAACCAGTAGAACGTCATGAAAATACCGATGCAGGAGATGGGAATGAGGAGAATGATGTTGAAGGCTTGCCGGAGGGACTCAAAGAGCACGGCACAGATGAAAAAGATGAGTAGCACGGCTAGGCCCATCAGGGCGGTCATTTCTTTGGCTTGCTGGTCGGGTGTATAACTGCGTTGACCGGCAGTGAAGCCGAGGGGCATTTCTGCCCGCAGGGTATCCAGACAGGCCGTCAGGTGCTTACTGCCGAAACGCGGGCTGCCGAGGTACTCAAAATTTACCTGGCGCAGGTATTGCTGGTCTTCTTTGTGCAGCGCTTGCGGGGCGAGGCGCTTTTCCAGACTTGCTACCTCCGTAAAATTCAGCTGTCCGGAATCCCGGGGAATGCTCCAGTTTTCGAGCCGCCAGCGGTCATATTTTTTTGGTGCTGCGGTAACGAGGGCGACGGGGTCTCCGGAGTCGAGGAAAAAATCGGGTTGATTATTCTGATCGAACCAGCTTAAGTCACGCTGCAGGTCACTGATGCTGAGCTGCCGCCGTGCCAGGGCTTCCTGGCTGGTCGTAAGTACATATTCATAGCGGTCTTTTTCCCACCAGCTGATGTTGGCGTTCGTGTTTACTTCCTGGATGCGCGGGTGCTTGAGGAGCAAATCCGCCAGCCGGCCAGCGTGCTGGTCGAGCCCCGCCTGGTTGTAGCCCTTGAGGGTGACGCGGAAGGCGCTGGGGCGGCTACCGCTGTCGTTACTGAAGCCCTGGCCCACGCCGTAGATGTTCCACTTAACCCCGCCAAAGGAGACGGCGTAGGCCGTCAGCCGGTTTTTGAGGGTGTAGGGGAAGCCGCCCCGCCCGTCGTCGGGGAAGGTGATCTCGATGCGGGCGTTTTGCCCCGAATAGACCTGGGAAGTGTAGCGGTCAATTGAGGCGGAAAATTGCCCCAGATAGGCTTCCATTTGCCGGATAACCTGATTGAGTTGTTCCAGGGTCGCCCCGTCCGGCAACGCCGCGCCGACGTAGAGCCGGGTTTCTTCGGCCGGCCGGTAACCGCTGCCTTCGTAGACGTAGTAGCTGAAGAGGCGAAAGCTGCCACCGAGATACTTATTCAGGGAGGGGCGGAGCTGGTCGCGGTAAAAGTCGGAGCCGATGGTGGCGTTGTACACCGGCCAGTCGGCTACCTGGTTCGGCAACCACCACAGGGGAAGGCCGAAGGCGAGGATGACCAGGAGGAGGGTGGTCTTGCGGAAGCGGAGGAGGAACGCATAGCAGGTGGTCAGGAATCCGTGCTGCCCGGGAGGGGCCTCCGGTCCGGCAAGCTTCCCGGCTGGTTTTTCGGCGTGGTTACTTAAGGCTGGAACGAAAATCAGGGCCACGAGGACCGAGGTGCTGAGGTTGATGGCCATCACCCGGGCTAACTCAAAGAGTTGGGTGCGCAGCTCGTCGGTTAGCAACCAGATGACGGAGAGGCCCGCCAGCGTCGTCAGGGTGGCCCCGATGACGGCCGGGGCGAGGGGCCCGCCGCGGCGGCGGAGACCGTCCAGTACAATGATAACGTTGTCGATCATGATCCCGAAGGAGACGGCGATGCCCGCAAAAGCGTATAAATTAAGCTCAACGCTAAAGCACCAGTAGCAGAGGAAAGCGAGCCCGAGGTTGACGAGCAGACTCAACAGCACAATGCCGAGTTTGCGGATGCTCCGGTAGGCCAGCAGAACAAAGACCAGGAGGATGCCCATACTCAGGGCCGTACGCTGCCTGGTTTTAGCCAGCTCCACCCGCAGGAAACGGGTGGCATCGTCTTCCAGCAGGAGTTCGTAGCCGGGCGGTAGCAGTCCCTGTTGGTGGCCTGTTGCCGTACTTGCCGCTTCCGGGCCGGGGTTGCCGGACGTGAGGGCGCGGACGCGGGTGCGGAGTTCGGTTGCCAGCGCAATGCGATTGGCATCTGCCGCAGCGTAGGCCAGGAGGCGAATACTGTTGGCCCCG
>JAUIIF010000703.1 GCA_030431945.1 Bacteroidia bacterium
CACGATTAAACTGTACGAAGTCCTGGCAGACGGCAGTTTCAAGCTCGTTCAGGAAGTAACGGACCCAACCGCCAACGAAGCCCACTTCGAACTTGAAATTGGTAAAAAGTATTCGGTGGAAGCGACCAAACCCGGTTTCGGTCGTGCAGTCGCTGAAGCGGATCTCACCAATTATGATGCGAACCAGGGCGGCGGTTCGATCCGCCGCGACCTCTACTTGGGCCAATCTCTCGAAGTCTACGTCATTGACGGTAGAACGGATGAGCCATTGAACAATGCCACCCTCAAACTGATGAAAGAAAACGGGGTCCTGGTCGATGAAAGCACCAATCCGCTCGGCAACGACTTTTACTACACCGTAAACCTTGATCAGCCCTTTGTCCTGAGTACCAGCCGCTCTGGTTACTTTCCGAGAACGGACACCCTGCGGTTCACGCAACAAGACCTCATTGACGGCAACGGCAAACTGGTGTATTACGTGCCACTTTTCAGTAACAACATCAACGACTTCCTTCCTTTTGAAGTCTACTTCGATAATGACCATCCCGATCCGGACGCCACTCGCCTGACAACTGACCTGACCTACGCGGAAACTTACGATCCTTACATCGTACGTCGGGAAGACTTTAAAACCAAGGCGAGCGTCGGGCTGACGGAAGAAGAATCCTTCCTGGCAAAAGGGGTCATTGATCAATTCTTCGACCAGGAAGTTGAGGCCGGCTGGAAGCAACTCCGTCGCTTCTCTGATGCCCTGATTCTCCACCTCCGCAACGGAGAAGAGTTAACGGTTGAACTGCAGGGGTACGCCAGTCCGCGCGCACCGACTGAGTACAACCGTCGTCTGAGCGCCCGTCGAAATATGTCCCTGAAAAATTTCTTCCGAACCTACCGGAATGGTGCACTCGCCGGCTTTATCGCCAGTAAAAAACTCCAGTTTACCGAAGCAGCACTTGGCGAAACGACCGCTAACCTTGACAAAATCTACGAACGACTTGACCTGGAAGAAAAATCCATCTACAGTACCATTGCCTCCCTTGAGCGGCGGGTGGTGCTCCGTAATGGACTGACCATCAAGAAGAAGTAACCGTCCCCCCCAACACCCTTTTTTAAAGTATTGAAACCGTGAAAAAAATAAATAATCTCTATTCTGTTGGTGGTTGGTTCTTTACCCTGCTCTGCCTGTTCACGCAGCTAAACCTGCAGGCGGGCGGCATAAAAGATATTGCCCCCACTGCTGCTGACGCTCCCGTAATGCTGGAAACAGGCCGCGAAGGATTCGGCCGATTTGCAGATTATGGCGGCCCCGAAGAAGGCAGACTGTACATCTCCTTTGGTCGGGCAGATGAAGTCCTGTACCTGGGGCTTTCTCCCGAATATACCAATGATGGAGTCCCCTTCGTGAATAATACCGTTGCCAGCCGCTACCAATTCCGGATTCGGCGGGACAACCCTACCGGAACCGACCCCATCGTTCACGGTCCATTCACCGTTACGAACCTGAATGCAAACGTGGAAACGTACGCGGAAGCGGAGTATGGCATTTACGATACCACACAATTAATCGGAGGAGAGCAAATGTACGTTTTCCGGCCAGGTGAAGCCGGTGATTATTACATAGAGTTCGACGACGTTTCAGCAGATGGCGACCGGCGCGTAAACATCCCGTTCTGGGATTTAACCGTCGTAAGGGATGAACAAGTCGTTCCCGGCCGGGTCTGGTCACGTGGTTGGGCCTTCCGAACGCCACAAGTTACCGGAACGACACCTCCGGATTGTGTCTGGGACCGTGAGTTCAACGGCTCCCTCTACAGCTATACGGAAGATGGTTTCGTCTCCCTAATCGATTTTCAGGACTCTGGCTTTCAGGGCCTTTCCTTTAATATCGCTTTTAACAGCACCGGACCTGGAACCAGCGGCGATCTCGGCGAAGACCGTAAATCGGTGCCCGGTGTAAACCAGACTGGTACTGCACGGCAACACCGTATTTTCCTCTCTTTACCGGACATTGAGCTTTTCCCCGATGGCATTTGTGGAGAGGTCACCGCTAGTGAAAGCTTCATCTGTGGCAGTGAAGAAAATGCCCCCTACTGCCTGCAGGTAGAGGTAACCCGATCAGGACAGGTTGAAATATTACTGGATTTTAACGGCAACGGAATTCTTGACGATAACAGTCAGGACGTTAACCTGGTGTACGACTTTGGCCCCGACTCCCTTGCTGCCTGTATCCCCTGGAACGGCCTCCGCGGAGATAGCACACCCGTTGATTTCAGCGATACCGTCGATGTAATTATAACCTACTCGCAAGGTGTACAGCACTGGTCTGCCTACGATGTGGAATTCATGAAGAATGGCTTCTGCGTCGAAACAGTACGCCCCACCTGTGACCAGACCTTAAGCTCGAATTTCCTCTACTACGATGACCGGGACATCCCCGAAGACCCCGGCACCGGAGCCCCTCGTGATAACCGGGAAGGCTGCGCCTGTGATGAAGGTTGCCGCACCTGGGATAATTTCTCCCTCAATCCCGGCGGCACCTGTGATACTTTTGACGATAGC
>JAUIIF010000704.1 GCA_030431945.1 Bacteroidia bacterium
AATTTAACTACGTCTGCCGCCAAATGGTAGCCGAGAATAAGTTCGGCCTCCTGAACGAGGAATATGCTGGCATAGACCGAAAAATTATAGCCATTGAGCCCGAAGTGGTAGTCCGATTCTTTCCCTACCCCCGAGCTAAGTATACCATCGATCCTGGATTAGCCGATACTTTAACGTTAGCAGAAATCAGAGCACAATACCCTTACACGCAGTCGGAATAGCAACGGGCCGTTCCTGGTATACTGAAGGTAAAACGTGTGTAAGCTGGTCCCTACTTCTTCTCCCCGTCCGGGAAATCTTCCATAGGTACAAAATCCAGGGCCAGGCCGTTAATGCAGTAGCGCAGTCCCGTCGGTTCTGGTCCGTCAGGGAACACGTGTCCCTGGTGTCCGTTGCACCGGGCACAGGAAACCTCCACCCGGCGCATACCGTAGCGGTTGTCTACATCCTGCCGCACGTAGGCGTCATTAATGGGCTGGTAAAAGCTTGGCCAGCCAGTTCCTGATTTGAATTTTGTATCAGAGGAAAACAGTGGCAAACCACAAGCTGCACAGGTGAAGATGCCCGGGCGCTTTTCGTCGTTCAGGGGGCTGGTAAAGGAGCGTTCCGTTCCCTCTTCCCGCAGAATGTTATACTCTTCACTCGTCAACACTTCTTTCCAGTAGCTTTCCGGTTCATCGATTACCGTGATTTCACCGGCGACGGCGGGCGGATTGTATTTATAGTCCGGTGTCTGTGATTCTACCGTAGCCGGTGCTTCCGTGGTAGTGGTTTTAACTTTGGTCTGGGAATTACACGCGCTGCTAACGAGGAACAGGCAACCTAACAGAAAGGGGAAGAAACGCATAGAGGGCAGATTTATTAGGGTAACACCAATTTTGACGGGTGGGTTTGTCCGGTTATCCCAATTTATCGCATGGCGGACGGTTTGTTCTTTTTATACCAGCCGTCATGCGCCCTCCTCACCCCCGGCGCTGACCCCAGATTGCAGTGCCTGCAGACCAGCCTCAACCATTTTGATGTACCTACGTTTATTGTCTAAGTAATTCATATCGCATGCCTACGCCAATCTTAGCTGTTAATCCATTGGGTCCCACCTGGGAAACCCTGGATCCCTTTCTTTTTTCGGTTCACCACCTGGATCATTTCCCCGCCGGAAATGAGCAACTGGGGCCGAAAGTCGGCACCGCCGGTCGGCGGATTGGTCAGGATTTTGCCGGTAAGGACGGCTGGAACATGTACCACGGACAAACCATTCCGGGCTTTCCCCACCATCCGCACCGCGGTTTCGAGACCATCACCATCGTTGAGAGAGGCTTTGCGGACCATACGGACTCCCTGGGGGCCACCGGACGCTTTGGCAAGGGCGACGTGCAGTGGATGACGGCCGGTAAGGGCGTTCTGCATTCAGAAATGTTCCCCTTGCTGGATGATCAGGGGCCGAACACGATGGAACTCTTTCAGATTTGGCTCAATTTGCCAGCGGCCAGTAAAATGGTCCCGCCCAACTACAAAATGCTCTGGGCGGAAGATATTCCCGTCGTAAATCATTCCGATGAGCACGGAAAAAACACCCGCATCAAAGTGGTAGCCGGGCCGCTGGGTGATGCTGCGCCGCTGGCTCCCCCACCCCATTCCTGGGCTGCTGACCCGGAGAACCACCTGGCGGTTTGGCTGATCAGGATGGAACCAGGTGCCACCTGGACCCTGCCCGCAGCCGTGAGTGGCCTTAACCGGGCACTCTACCTGTACAACGGGGCAAGCCTGCAGGTCGCGGATAGAGAGGTGAAGAACTATCACTCCGTGCAGTTAGACAGTTCAGCGGCAGTACCCCTGACGGCGGGTAAAGAGCAGGTAGACTTATTACTCCTGCAAGCCCGGCCCATCAATGAGCCGGTGGCCCAGCAGGGCCCCTTCGTGATGAACACGCGCGAAGAGCTGGCCCTCTCCTTTGCGGAATACCGGAAAACCCAGTTTGGCGGCTGGCCGTGGCCTTCGGATGAGCACGTCCACCCACGCAGCCAGGGCCGCTTTGCGCTTTACCCGGATGGAACGAAGGAAAACCGAGACGAATAGTAATACCGTAAACCGGCATTGCTGCCGACTCTATACCTAAGCCGGAGTGGTTTGGGACAATTAGCGCGTAGCTAGCGTGGTTGCTGATGAGGCAAAAAACGTAGGCGAAGCCTTAGCTTCGGCGAGGCTTTTTAACGAAATCAGCAGCCGCGATAGCAAGTGAAAAAGTCCCAAACCACTTTGACTTAGGTATACCTTCAGTTCAGCCAGCCTATTTCTCCCCGCAGGGCAATAAAGCCCAGAACTGACACCAGTGGCCCCAACCACCCGGCGAGTACCAGCCCGTAATATGTCCTGGTTACCCGACTTGGCTGAATCCACTCCACAATGTGGCTGATGCCCCATACGGCAAAACTTATGGACCCCAGGATGACGGCCAGTAAAAAGCCGGCGTACTCATCGTACAGCATGATACTGCTGTAAATGATTACGTTAAGGAGAAACATCAGTAGCGTATTCATCAACCCGTT
>JAUIIF010000705.1 GCA_030431945.1 Bacteroidia bacterium
AAGCGTTTTTGTTTCGCGCATTATTCGGGCGCGGACGCAGGATGCCGGAGAAGGGGATAAGGGGCCGGGCAAGGGGAAGGTGGCTACCTCGTCCTTTCTCTGCACCCTGCGTCCGCGCCCCAACCAAAAAGAACGGCGAGCCGGTAAAAAAACAGGCCGTACCAAAGGGTACGGCCGGCATAAAGGGCTACAAAATGTCAGGAACGGCAGGGTTAAAGGTGAGAGCGTCTTTGGGGATATATCTGGAGAAGTAAAGTGGTCTCTTCCCGGCACGAAGATCGGAGGTGGTTATTAACCCAGGGTTAGACGAGGATTAATCCTTCCGTCAGCGTAGCCCTCCATTTATTGTCTACTTCCGTCGATATTTGTGGAATGGATCACCGGAGATCACCAAATTGCAGACGCGCTTAAAATAATGGCCACTTATCTTACCCGCATGTTCAGATTGGTTGTATTACTTCCCCTCCTTACGGTTCTCGCGGCCGGCCTCCGGGCTGACTGCACGCCTGCCTTCTACGGTTACCGGTTTTTGAACCCCGAGTTACTCGACTACGACAGCCGCCTGGGGCCCCTCTACACTGCCCTTTCCAGCCGGTACGGCAACCTGGACGGCAAGGATGAAGCGAGCCGGGAGGCCGACAACCTGGCGGAATGGCACGAGCGGTACTGCGAGCAGGTGGAACTGGCGGACCTGAAAGCACTCATTTACGGAAACACCCTGACCGATCTGCAAACCATCCTGCGCATCCTGAACCGGCAGGAGCGGGCCGCCCAGGCACTCCCCTCCAACCTGAGCCGGAACACCTTTGCCAGCCATCTCGTAAATTATCAGTGTGCCGAAGTGGTCACCTACCTCATTTTCGCCAAAAGAGTGGAGCCGTACGTAATTGGCCGGGGGCAAACGGCGGGCTGGAAGCGGCCGGAAACCGACCGCGTGGCGATGGAACGCCTGATTGATGACGGGCTCGACCTGTTTCCCGGCACCAAAAGCCACTACGTCCGTTTGCGCTACGCTTACCAGCTGGTACGGCTGGCGCACTACCTGGGAGAGTATGATTACGTCATCAAGCTCTACGACTACCTGATGCCGAAAATTGAAGCCGACCCCAGCATCCTGTACGACTGGGTGGAAGGCCACCGGGCCGGCGCCCTGCAGGCACTGGGTGACTATCCGCGCTCCGCTTATCTCTACAGCCGGATATTCGATCGCTGTGCCAGTAAACGGGAAACGGCCTACCTGAGCTTCAGGGTTAAAACTGATGCAGATTGGCAAGCGGCCATCAACCTCTGCGCAAATGACCACCAGCGGGCCATGCTGCACGTAATGAGGGCCCAGAACCCCCGGGCCGTGGTGCTGGAGGAAATGCACAAAATTTACGCCTACGAGCCCACCAATACCGCGCTGGAACCCCTGATGTTACGGGAGCTGCTGGAGCTTGAAAAAGACTTGCTGGGTCTGGACTTCAACCCCAACAAAACCGCAAACAAGCGCTACCGCAAGCGACCAAGACCAACGGCAACGGATCGCCTCGTAGCCCTGCAGGCTTTCGTTAACAAGGTAGTGGAGCAGCAAAAGACCCTCAACCCCAAACTCTGGCTCCTGGCCAAGGGCACCCTGGAAATGCTGGCGGGAGACTACTTCTACGCCCGCCAATCCTACGCCCGGCTGGCCCGGGAAGGCGTGAAAGACACCATGGTGGACCAACTGGAGATCCTCCGGGAAGTGCTCAATGTACTGGCGCTGAACAAAGTCAACGACTCCGTCGAATTATACTACTACGATTTACTGGCCGACGATGCCCTGCGGGCTAAGTACCCTGACCTGCGCCCACTGGTGAACGATAAGCTGGAGGCCATCTACCGGGCACGGGGACAGGGAGCCAAAGCCGCCCTGCTGCAGTTCGGATTCGATGCCCTGCAGAAAAACCCCCGGCTCAGTGACATCCGGGAGCTGGAAGGCATGGCCGACAGTTTGCTCGGCAACCGGTTTGACAAAGCCCTGCTTGCCGACCGGATCGGCCCGGAACACCTCAACGACATAACCGACCTGCTCGCCACGTACTACCTGCAGATCGGGCAGTGGGAGACTGCCCTGGAAACCTTCAAGCAGGTACCAACGGCCGACCGGGATGCTTACGGAACCTACGCCCCTTTCGTCAAACAACTCAACGACCGGGTAAATTTTCGCCCCTCTGCCTCCCTGCCCCGCTACAACAAAGTAGACCTGCTGGAAAGACTCCTGGAACTGGAAGACGATGCCCGTCGCACCACCAACGACACCATCGCCGCCCGCAACTACTTCAACATCGGCCTGGCCCACTACAACATGAGCTATTACAGCTATAACTGGCGGATGGGGGATTACTTTCGCTCCGGTATCAGTGGTCGCCTGGCGGCGACCAAACGAACCCCGGGTTTCGTTTTCCCGCACCCTTCCGCGCCCCTCGGCAATCGGGAGAATATGAGCATGGACCGGGCCGCCTACTACTTTGAGCGCGCGCTGGCGCGCGCGCCCGGACTGGAAGCTGCCGCCGAAGCCGCT
>JAUIIF010000706.1 GCA_030431945.1 Bacteroidia bacterium
ACAATTGGGAAGACCCGCTTAGTGACCAGGCCGCATTGCGGATTCAACCGAATGACGCCGTGCTGGCCATTACTTCGGGGGGGTGTAATGTGCTCGGATTTTTGCTTTCTGACCCTAAGGTCGTGTACAGTGTAGACATTAACCCGACGCAGTCTTACCTACTGGCCCTCAAGATTGCCGCCATTACCTCACTTGACTACGACCAATTCATGGCTTTCTCAGGCTTGCGCCCCGCCCAAAACCGGTTAGCGCAATACGAAAAAATGAAGCCGTTGCTGCGTGAGGAGGAAATCCGTTTTTGGGAGGAACATTCCCAGACGATCGCCCAGGGTTTTATCATGAACGGGCAGTACGAGCGCTTCATCAGGTCGGCCGGCCGCTTCATTCAATTGTTGCAGGGGAAGCAAAGGGTGCTGGGCCTTTTCAAGGGAAAGTCACCGCAAGAGCAGGTTGAATATTTTGAAAAGACCTGGAACACCCGCCGGTTCCGGTTCCTGTTCAAATTGTTGTTTAACAAGTACGTGCTTGCCCGCAGGGGCCTGGTGGCTGATTATTTCCACTTTGATGATGGCAGTACTTCCTTTTCCGAAAGCTTCTACAAACGCTCTGAAAAAGCGTTCCGGGACATTCCCATCAGGTCCAACTATTTCCTGTCGCTTTACCTGCTGGGCCGTTACCAGAATGAAGAAGCCGTACCCGATTACCTGCGCCGGGAAAACTATGCCGTCATCAAAGCAAGGGTAGGCCGAATCCAGAACATCACGGCAGAAGCACAGGATTGGATAGACGATATGCCGGATGCAAGTATCGATTGTTTTGCCCTGTCCAACATTTGTGAGCTGATGAGCGAGCAGGAGACGCAACGCTTATTTGCGGGTGTTTTGCGTAAGTCTGCGCCGGGAGGCAGGATAATCTTTCGCAACCTCATGATCCCCCGCGAAGTGCCCGCAGAGCTGCGGGCCAGTATTGTTAAGGACGAGCCTTTAAGCAGACACATCGCGGCTAACGACCGGTCATTCGTCTACGGAAAGGTCGCTGCTTATACCATTGAGAAATAATAAAAGCATGGCCCGGAGAACTTACCCCATCCCCCGAACGCTGAACCTTACGATTGTCATCATCGTAACGCTGCTCTATTTCTTCCTTTTTCAATTGGCGGCTCGCTCCTCAGGTATTGGCGCACGTTTGGGTTTCGGCCTCGCCTTCGGCGTGGTAATGATTCCGGTTTATACCCTCCTGCACGAAGCCGCTCACAAAACGCTGCACCCTTCGGCACGTATCAATTTCCTGATGGGCCAGTTACTAAGCCTGCTTTTCGGTATGTCGTTTCGATTTTACAGCCATTGTCATTTCAAGCACCACAAGAAGAACCGGACGGACCAAGAAATGTGGGACCTCTACTACGAGCACCAGAACAAATGGCTGCGCTACGGCAATTTATACCTGATGATGGTAGGCTTCGGCTATTTCTCCATCTGGCTGGGCAACCTGATTTTTGCCGTCTATCCGTCGTGGAGTCGTTCCGGACTCTTCAAAAAACACCGGGAAATGGGTGGTTTTCTCGAAGACCTGGAAACTTCCGCCCCTCTGCGTGCCTACCAGCTGGATTCCCTGCTCGTGATCACTTTTCAGGTTTTTTGCCTGTGGCTGATCAACTGGGATGTTATCACCTGGCTCCTGTTTTACGGGATTCATGGCTTCATCTGGTCGTCTCAGAATTACGTGAACCATGCTTTCAGTCCCCGCGACATCATCAACGGCGCGCATAACCTTACCCTGCCCAAATGGCTGAATGTGATCTACCTGAACTTCAACGTCCATTTAGCACACCACCAGAATCCGCAGATACCCTGGATCCATTTACCGGCATACATCACTTCCCGCGAAGGCAGAATCCCGTTTTTTAAAAACTACCTTCGGTTGTGGCGCGGTCCTAAGCTGACCAAGGAGCCCTCCCCTAAACCCTGACCGGCAATAGTATCCTGCGGCCGCCCTTAAAACACCCTGCCCTTAACCTTTTGCCCGCACCAGCGTTCGCGCACTAAGGACATGCTCCTGATTGTGTTGTACTGATAAATTTACCCCCCATGCCCCACCTTAAAGAAACCGAATACTGGGTCTACGCCAACTCGGATGACTCCCTGGTCGGCGTCCTGATCGTCACGGACCTGGAAGATGACTTTATGGACCTGGGCCTCTCCCTTTCTTCGGGCAAGCTGATTCACGCCCGCACTGATGAAATCGAGCGGATGCACAACGGAGAGTACCTGCTGAAGCACTCCGGCAAAGAAGAACATTTTGGCGATTTTGACCTCCACGACAAAGTACTGGCTGCCGTGAAAAATCATCCGGACGGACCGTATTACCTGCAGACGCTGCCCACTATTCCTGCAGTCGACTGATCGGGGCCGCAGGTGCTCAAGTTTCCGCGCCGTTCGCTTGCCCGGGGCAAGCTTACTGTTTGGCCCGCAGGTCGATACGTTGCCGCAGCAGTGCGCCCTGGCGGGTGGTGCCGGTGACGTCGAGCCACCTGAGTCCGTCC
>JAUIIF010000707.1 GCA_030431945.1 Bacteroidia bacterium
CATACCGTCTTTTCCGGTTTCGCTCCTGGGCCCCAGGGCATCGATGGCGCACTGGGCGAGTCGGTCAACCGTAACCTGGTCGGCAGACATCACGAACTCATACAAACCCTCCATGCCCTGGTCTTCCAGAATGGGCAGGAGCTCTTCCCAGCCAGGAATGGCCCGCAGGAGGTGGCGGACGGCGCTGACCGACTTAAAGCCGTGCAGCAGGTAAAAATCGGTAAGGGCTACGCCCAGTTCCGGTTTATGGTTGTCGTCGCGGTAATTACGGTGGGGGGCCGTCAGTGGAATGCCGGCTTGTTCCTCCCGGGCAAAACCTTTCTCCGCCGCCGCTTTGGTGGGGTGGACCTGGATGGAAAGCATCTGCCGGACGTCCAGCACCTTGAAGAGAAACGGGAGCCGGTTCTGGAATTGTTTGGCCGTTGCCTCCCCCAGGAGGCCGGTGGGGTTGGCCGCAATTGCGTCTTGCAAAGATTGGGCGGAGCCGGGAATCTTGGCCGGGCCTTTCGGGTGGGCACCCAGCCAGAGCTCTGCGGTGGGCTGGCGGTCCGGGTTGCGCCGGTGGAGCAGGTTGGGCAGAAATTCGTACCCCCCCCAGGCGTAGTGCTGGAGAACGCCGGAGATCAGGAAAGGAGCAGACAATTTGTCCGTCATGCAGGCAGCGGTTGGAATTTGGGAGGGCGAAGATAGGGAATGCCGGTAAGTTGGGGAGTTGTGCGAGGAAAATGTGTCAGGGCAATCGCAAGAAGCGGGCGTTCGTCGGTCGAGGTGGACACGAAGTGGCCTGATTCCGTGCCGGGCTGGTTCGCGGTCGTCCGCCGAAAAGCGGTTTCGGGCTAATCTCTCGGCGGACGAGTCAGCTCGTTCCTCGCGCCTCGGCCGACGAGCGATCTTACGATTGCCCGGGAAAATTTGCGTACAGCAACTCACGTTAGTAAAGACGGCACTTATGGTCTTTTCCCTGCACCTGCGTCCGCGCCCCCAAAAAGGCGATCGGGAAAATTAAAGGCAGCCGGTATACAGTATTTTCTTAAATCCTAGCTTGTAAATCCTGACTTCCCTACCTTCGCCCCTCCAAAAGAAAACCTTATGCCATACCTCTTTACCTCGGAGTCTGTTTCCGAAGGGCATCCTGACAAAGTTGCTGACCAGATCAGTGATAACCTGGTCGATCATTTTCTGGCCTTCGATCCTTCCTCCAAAGTAGCCTGTGAGACGCTGGTGACCACTGGTCAGGTCATCCTGGCGGGGGAGGTGAAATCAAGCACCTACCTGGACGTGCAACAGCTGGCGCGGGACGTTATTGACCGCATCGGCTACACGAAGTCGGAATACATGTTCGAAGCCAACAGCTGTGGGGTACTTTCCGCCATCCATGAGCAAAGCCCGGACATCAACCAGGGGGTAGAGCGTACGAATAAAGAGGACCAGGGTGCAGGAGACCAGGGAATGATGTTCGGCTACGCTACGGCGGAAACCGAAAACTACATGCCGCTGGCCCTGGACCTGAGCCACCGGATCCTGCAGGAACTGGCGGCCATCCGCAAGGCGGGCAAAAAAATGCGCTACCTCCGCCCGGATTCCAAGAGCCAGGTAACGATCGAATATGATGACAATCACCAGCCGATCAGGATCGATTCCATCGTCGTCTCCACCCAGCACGACGATTTCGACAGCGACAAGAAGATGCTGGCAAAAATCAAGGAAGATGTGATCAGCATCGTCATTCCGAAGGTGAAGAAAAGCCTCAAGAAAAAGCTGCAAAAGCTCTTTACGGATGACATTACCTACCACGTGAACCCGACGGGCAAGTTCGTCATCGGCGGTCCGCACGGGGATACGGGCCTGACGGGCCGGAAAATCATCGTCGACACCTACGGGGGTAAAGGTGCCCACGGGGGTGGTGCCTTCTCGGGCAAAGACCCCAGTAAGGTAGACCGCAGTGCTGCCTACGCCACGCGCCACATCGCCAAGAACCTGGTCGCTGCCGGGGTGGCCGGCGAATGCCTGGTGCAGGTCAGCTACGCCATCGGGGTAGCCCAGCCGACGAACATCTACGTAAACACCAACGGCTCGGCCAAGGTGGACATGACCGACGCCGAGATCGCCGATAAAGTCGCCGCCATCTTCGATATGCGGCCCTACGCGATCGAGACGCGCCTCAAGCTGCGCAAGCCCATTTATTCCGACACCGCGGCCTACGGCCACATGGGGCGGACGCCGGAAAAGAAGAAACTGACCTTTACCGACGGCTCCGGCAAGACCAAGACCATGACCGTGGAAACGTTCACCTGGGAAAAGCTGGATTACGTGAAGAAGGTGAAGAAGGCGTTTAAGCTGTAAGCGGGTTGCGGGTTGCGAGTTGCGGGTTGCGGGTTGCGAAAACGAAGAGACTTTGTTTGACGGAACGGTGAAGTTCCGGCTGGCAAGACCATTTTTGGGGCTCCTGCTGTTGGCGGGGCAACGATCCATCGGGTAAAGCTGCCAAATAAATCCCGGAACAAACTATCTTGCCGCTATGCAAATTCTGACCATTG
>JAUIIF010000708.1 GCA_030431945.1 Bacteroidia bacterium
ATCGGAGCCCGCCGTGACCGTTAGCCAGGTCGCGTCGCCACCATCACCGTTAGTGGGGTTGACGGCGCCGACCATACCCTTACGGATACGGACCGTATCACCGGGCAGTAGCTCTAATTCATCAAGTGATCCGGTAACTTCTCCGCCTAGACCACCACTATTTCCCGTGGCCGTACCGCCACCGCTGGCACCGGTAAGGGAGAAACTGAAGTTCTCAATCCGGTCAGCGCCTTCGGGTACGACAAACATACCCTCATCACTGGCGGCAAATACATTCGTTTGGGTAATCCGGGTCTCCAGGTTACCGCCCATACCGGAGGCACCGTCAATGGTGTATTCGATTCGCTCGTCACTGCAAACGGTCACCTCCTGCGGGGAGATAAGTGCCGGGGCAACGGGGTTAACCGTCAGGAAAAGGCGAATGCGCTCGCCGCGGCAAAGCGGGAAATCATTACCGGTTGTCCCTTCATCTTCGAAGTAGGGGGTTAACACGATCAAGGCTACCTGGGCATTATTGTCCGGGTGGTTATTCTGAATATTAGGCTGACCGATGGCAAAGTTGTCAATGGGCAGGAACTGCGTCGTCTGTACATCATCCAGACCGTAAGAACCGCCATTATCGATCTGCAGGAACCGGGCATCACCAAAAACCCGGTACCGTACGTACTTGGCTTTATTACCCGCGTGGTCTTCTGGGATCATGAGGTTATTCAGCAGGAAGTCTTCTCCATTACAAATTTCGAAGGCCTCCGTGTCTCCACTGTTCAGCGTGGTGGCCAAATCACCGATCGTAAGATCGTAAGCCAGGGTTGGTTCAGGAGAAACCGTCACGAGAATCGTACGGGAAGTTCCGGTACAGGTATTGTCCAGCTGGCCACCGCCAACGGCAGGCCCTGTCTGGGGGAAGGTAGGCGTAATGGTCAGCGTAGCTACCTGTGCTAATCCGCTGGTATTGGTGAAGGTGGCGTTTACTGCATCACCGTTTTCGAAACCCGTAGCAGAAACGGCTCCGGAAATGGTCAGTTCAGGACCGAAAGTCCAAGTATAGTTGTAGCGGACATTCGCGTTGCCGCCATCGCCATTCAAGGTAATGTCTTCGGAGACAAATTCCTCTCCGGAACAAACGATAACTTCATCGTTGAAGATAGGATCAACGACTGGCAGTGGACGTACCATAATGGAGAAGTCCGTTACCTCAGATACACATCCCGTAGCATTATTTTCTTTGGTGACCGTAAAGTCAATCGTTTTAGCACTGTTCGTCGGGTTATCAAAACTACCCACTACGGTTCCGGGACCGGTGTAGGTCGTCATGGTCGTCGTGAAAGCACCGTTGCCCGTAGCTCCCATAACCGGAGTGTAGGCGATGTCGTAGGTGAAATCCGCATCGTAATCAGCAATTTCCACGGTGACGTCCTGACCAGAGCAGAAGAAGCCCCCGTCTACGTCTCCACCGTTTGCCGTGGCGGCAAGGCTGACCACCGGCACAGCTGGCTGGGCGTCAATTTGCAGGTCGAAGGCAAAAGTATCGAGGCAAAGAGTTGACTGGTTGCGGATTTCGAGGTAAATCGTGACGGTCGTGTCCTGATCAATGGGGCGGCAAAAACCTACTCCTGGCATCCCGAAGGTAAAAGTGTAAGAACCATCCGGGTTCTCACCATCGGAGAGATTGTTACGGCCAGAAGCCGGACGGGTCCAGCAGTTATTATCCGTAACATCAGGGTCAATACGAGACCCGTCAATCAGTTTATAGCGGGCGTTAGCATCAATTCCCGTAATGCTGGCGATGTTCAGTTCAAAGGTCGATGCGTCCGCACAAACTGTAGGCGCTTCAATACCCGTGGCAATAATCTGAGCGGGGCCGCCAACAACAACTGCGTCGTTTCCGACACAACCACCGTTACTGGCCGTTAACGTCAGGTCATAAGCACCAGCCGCCAGACCAAAAATGGTCGGCATCTGATAAACACCGGCCTGGGCTACAATGGAACCCGTTACCTGGAAATTATTTGGTCCCTGCAAGTTGTAGTTGAGGATTCCGTTTATCTGAGGATTGGCGTTCAGAGGAACAATCTTAATCGAACCGTCAGCTACACCGAAACAGCTTACTGCTGCGGGTTGTCCGTCAACATCAAAATCATTTGCCGGATCGCCCACCGTGGTTTCGAAGGCAACTTCACATCCCGTCACGTTATCATAAATCAGGAAAGTGTAGTTTCCACTTTCCAGTGACTGGTTGGTCTCAATCATAAAGTAGCCCGTTCCGGCTGCATTGGGATTGGGGGAAGTTCCGGGAGGAATTACGGAAATAAAGGTTGCAAAGGTACTGGGCACCAGACGCACGTCATTAGGACTCATGCTAAAGCGGCCGGGGCTGAAATTACCATCATTCGGGGCTACCCGAATGCTAAGTCTACCCGTTGGAATGTTTCCACAAGGAGGGTTGATGGAGCGGGCGTTATCCTTGGTGACGGTTATCTGAGACGAAGTTGTCAGGTTGTAGAAATTACTCTCCACCTCACCGGCAC
>JAUIIF010000050.1 GCA_030431945.1 Bacteroidia bacterium
AGAGGGCGTATTCCGGCGTTTCATGGCTAATGCGATTTTGTCGCGTTAATTATTGCGACTCTATTGCAATAATACGAATAAGCGTCGTAAATTTGGTCCATCAACCCCTCAATAATTACCAAAAACCAATAATCATGACCCGTCATCTTTACCTGTTCCTGGCCCTGGGCCTGCTGTTCTTCGCTGCCGCCTGTGTTGACGACACGGACCCCCTGATCGAAAATGAGGAAGAAGTGATTACTGCCGTAACCCTTACGCTTTTCTCCGACAGTGGAGAGGAAACGGTAGTCCTTGGCTTCAGCGATCCGGACGGCGACGGGGGCGATGACCCGGTCTTTAGTACTACGGGAACCCTGGTCGCAAATTCCTCCTACCGTGGCCAGTTGTCCTTTGCCAACGAAACCGGGAGCATCGATGCGGAAATCGTTGCGGAAGGAACCGACCACCAGGTGTTTTACCAGACAATTCAGAACCTGAACCTGACCTTCAGCTACCTCGACGACGACGCCAACAACCAGCCCATCGGCCTGATGACCCAGGTGACGGTTGGCGGACCCGGCAGCGGTAACCTGATCATTACCCTCAAGCACGAGCCCGGGAAAAACCCTCTGACGGCAATTGGTAACCCGGAGCTGGCCGGCGGCGAAACGGACGTTGAGGTGAGCTTCGCGGTTACGGTAGAGTAGATGAAAAAGCTACCGGTCTTCCTGTTATTGCTGCTGTCGCTCGTGGGCGCGGACGCAGGTGCGCAGCAAGTAGTGGGAGCCAGGCCAGCTACCGACTGCCGCCTGACCATCAGCGGTCGCCTCCTCTCCGAGCACGATCAGGAGCCGCTGGCCTACGCCAGCGTTTTAGCCAGTAACCCCAGGCAGGGCGTGCTGGCGGATGACCACGGAAATTTTGCACTGACGGCGCTTTGTCCCGGAGCGCAAACCATTACCTTTTCCCACATCGGTTGTGACAACGAAGTGCTGACGCTGAACCTGCAGCGGGATACGCAGATTACGGTCTACCTCCACCACCACGACAACTATACCGAAACAGTGGTGGTAACGGGCAAGAACAACGTCAGCTATTCACCGGAGGTCGACCTGCTGGCCACCGGCCAGCTCAGCAACGCCCTGGATCGCATTGCCGGCGTCAGCAGTCTCAAGGCAGGAACCTCGGCGGCGAAGCCCATCGTCGACGGGGTCTTCGGGAACCGACTCAGTCTGCAGAACAACGGCATCGCCCAGAGCGGTCAGCAGTGGGGCAATGACCATGCCCCGGAGATTGATCCCTGGGTCGCGGCCTACGTCCGCGTAGTCGAGGGGGTCGAAGCCCTGAAATACGCCGGGCCGACCGTAGCCGCCACGGTCCTCATCGAACCGGCTCCGCTCCGCGCCACGGGCGGCGCCGCGGGCAAGGTCGCCTACGGCTTTGCCGGTAACGGAAGGGGACATACCCTGAACGCCCGTTTCGGTAAAAGCGGCAAGACCGCTTACCGCGTCAGCGCCACGGGCAAGCTCTCCGGCGATCACCGGGCTCCGGATTACTACCTGACCAACACCGGGCGGCAGGAAGGAAATGCCGCCCTCCAATTCGCCCGTTTTCATAATGACCGTTGGACCAGCCGCCTGTATTACTCCCTCTTCAACGCCAACATCGGCGTGCTGCGGGGAAGCCATATCGGCAATCTGACGGACCTTGCCGCCGCCATCGAACGGGAGACCCCCTTTTTTACCGACGAAGCTTTTTCCTACTCTATTGCCTCGCCCCGCCAGGCCGTCAGCCACCACCTGCTGAAAGCCGAAACGGAGTTTCGGCCTAACGAGGACCATCGTCTGACGTTCCGCTACGGCGGTCAGCTCAATAACCGACAGGAATTTGACGTCCGGCGCGGTGACCGCGATGACCAGGCCGCGCTCAGCCTGCGACAACTGAGCCATTTGCTGGAAACGGCCTGGCACCACGAAATCGGCCCCGACCGCCATCTGGACGCCAGCCTGCAGTACGAGCAGGTCGTCAATGACAACCAACCAGGAACCGGCGTGCTGCCGCTGATCCCGGACTACAACAGTCACCGGATGGCCGGCTACCTGGCCTATCATCAGGAGCGGGAAAACTTTCAGTACCACGCCGGCCTGCGCTACGACTACCAACAGTACGAAGCCATCACGATTACCCGCGACCTGCCCCGGCGCGTCGAGCGGTTCGACCACACCTTTCACACCCTGGGGGCCAGCCTGGAGGCGCGCTGGACGCTGAGCCCCGCCACCAGCCTGCGTAGCGGACTGACGCTGCGCCAGCGGGCACCCCAGATCAACGAACTGTACAGCAATGGGCTGCACCAGGGCGTCAGTGGTATCGAGGAAGGAGACCGGACACTGAGGCCGGAACAATCCCTGAAACTGACAACCGGGCTGATCTTCAGCCGCAGCAACTTCAGCCTGAATGCCAACCTCTTTCTGCAGCCCATCAGTAACTACATCTTTCTGGAACCACAACCGGATTTCCGGCTCACCATCCGCGGGGCTTTTCCCCTCTTCCTGTACCGGGGGGGAGATGCCCTTCTTTACGGAACCAATCTGCAGGCGTTCTGGCAGCCGGCCCCCCGCTGGGAAGTCGATGGCCGGCTGGCCATCGTCCGCGGGCAAAACCGTACGGAAGGCCGGCCCCTGGTTTTTATGCCTTCCGATAACCTGCGCCTGGGCCTGACCTTTCGCCCGACGGAAAACTGGAGCCTGGCCGCCGAGAGCCTCTTCGTCCGCCGGCAAGATCGCCTGGATCCCGAACAGGATTTTCAGGTACCGCCGCCCGGCTATCAGCTCTTTGATGTTTCGGTCAGCCGGGTCTGGACATTGCCCCAAAACCGGACTCTGCACCTGCGCGCCGCCGCCCGGAATGTCCTGAATACGACCTACCGGGACTACCTGGACCGACAGCGGTACTTCGCCGCTGCCCCCGGTAGAAGCATTGACCTGCGGGTGAGCTACGAATGGTAGCCGGTTGGCTAGCGGCCCTTCTCCGCCAGCCAGTTCAGTAACGCCCGCAACACCTCTTCTGCGCTGGGATACCTACTTAGGTGTATTGTAGCCATGCAACAGTTCCACCAGGGGCGGAGCAGGGTGGGAGGAAACAGGGGACGGAGCAGGAGGAAGTTGCATTTTATGAAAAAATCAGAGCCGTCTCCGCCGGCGAATTTTCAGCTCATTGTACTCGGAGACAATGGTGTGCAGGTCCTTGTAGCGATACCCTTTTTTACCGACTACTGCGGAGAGCTGAGGCGCTGATTCGGCAAAGAAGTCACGCAGGGCACGCCGGAAACCTACGCGTGGTATGGGCAGGATTCTGCGGTTGCCGTACAGAAAGTAATAGGTCGCGGGCTGTTGGGCGAAGAGGCGGAGCATCCGGTCGTCTACGTACTGGTCGCTGCCGTCGGGCAAACGGTACAGCGACAGGGCCGGGCCGGATATTTCTTCGCGCAGGAAAAACCACTGCCCCTCGTGAAACCGGCTGACGAACCGGAAACTGGTGCCGTCCTTGCTGAAACCGAAACCTTTCACCAGCATGGGGTGAATAGAGTAGATGTCACCAAAATCATTGGTAAACGTGATCAGGTTGCCCGTGGGGCTGTACTCCAGGAGGTTGAAATAGCCGGTAAGCTGATAATTATCCTTGGTGAGTAAAAAACCGCGTAAAGATTCTGCACTCAGGGAACAGGAAAGACTGATGATAAAAAGTAGGGTAAATGTGTGACGCATAAGGAATTGTCGATAGTTTCAAGGGTTAAAATAAGGAATTTAGGAAAGTAGTTTCGGCAAATAAGCAGAATTTGCTCAGGAGGACGCAAAATTGTCCCGGTCACGACGGGGGCACGCCGGTAAACGCTGGTGAGGAGAACAGTACGCGGCCTCCGGCGGAAACCTGGTTGAGCCTACCCTAAAAAGGGATCTAAGGCCGCGCGCAGATCGGGGTAAGTCCGGAAATTGCGGCGGTAAACGAACCGCAGGTCCTTGCGGTAGATGATGGTGGTGGGCAGGTTGCCGCTCCAGACTCGGTCGATGGTTTTGCCCCAGGCAGGATCTTCATCCGTCAGAACGATCGAGGGCAGGGTGGGGGCCGTTTGCTGCAGAAAAGCTGGTATGCGCGCAATGGCGCCGGCCTCCGTATCCAGGCTGACGAGGACAATGACGACCTTCTGGTCGGCTTCTTCCCGGGCGAGTTGTTGCAGATAAGGGATCTCTTCGCGGCAGGGTTTGCACCAGGTGGCCCAGAAATTGATCACGTAGGTAGTGTCTGATCGCTGCTGGAAGAGCGGCGCAACGTCTTCAAAGCGATCGTACACGATGGTCTGCTCCGCACCGCCCAGTCGGGGTAGGGGAGCGGAGGTTTCGGGGGCGCGGTCGCAGGTACAGACCAAAAGACAGAGCAGCAGGGGAAGGAAACGGAGCATAGCGCGGAGATTTCAGGCAGGTAACATCAGGTATTAGTTTACGTTGACTTCCGGTCGCTGAAAACGAACGTTAATGAAATACCGGGCGAAGAAAGGCGCTTTTTCACCTTCGACCAGGACCTCCCAGTAGGTGATGGGCAACTGCGAGGAAAAGTCCGTGATGTAGTTCTGGACGTTGCGGCTGGCGGGCAGGTCCAACCAAATACCTTCGTGCAGTGCCCCCGCAGTTTGGTCCTGATACGCTGACCATACGATTTCCCGGACCAGATCGTCCTTGTTGTCCTGGTTACGCTTCCTGCTTTCCTGTACGTAGTTCAGGTGAATGCGATAAGGTTGCTTACTTCCTAAGGATACCCGGTCCTTCAGGGAAAAGCGGATCCGGTCTCCCAGCCGATAACTTTCCTGATCAAAAAAACCAGTCAGGCGTACGTGCTTCCAGAAGATGCTCAGGTAGCCAAGGCCCCGACGAAATAGCCAGGTGGCGGCCAGTCCCCCGACAACAAAGGCAAGAAATATAAGGGCAATGTAGCCGAACAGGAGCTTACGGTTTTCTTTCTGCTGGGCCTCCGTCAGCACGCCACTGGTCAGTTGTTCCGCAAGATTGGTATAGAGGGCCATTATGACCATTAGCACCAGCAATAATACCACGCAGCTGGCAAGCCAGTTAATCAGGGTTCGAGGCCAGAAGACAAAAGTCTGGACGCGGTATCTCTTGGGCGTGTGCTGCTTAAGGCTGCCCCCCCCGACGAGCAGGAACAGAACGAATGAGAGGCAGCCTGCCAATAACAGCAATGCCTTGCTGCTAATCTCACCAGTGGCTACCAGTTGATGCCATACCCGGGCCGCGTCCATGCCAATCAAGCCAACTGTCCCAATACCGGAAAATAGGATCAGCAGAGAAAAGAAAAGCCAGCGTTGTCGGTAAACCATTAGCAAGTCATGGCGCAGAAAATCAGAATGGAGGCTGTTGGGCTGCTGCATGGCGGCTGCAAAATATGGAATAGGTGGTGGTAGGGTGCGGGCCTGCCAACCAGGTCTGTTGTTGTCCTCAGCAGTAATTGCCGATGGGGCATCCCTCTCCGTGGGAATGGTAGGGGAAGGTAGTAAGGAGGAAGGTTAATAAAGAGAATACAAGCTTTCTTTCCTCCGGAAAAGATACTATTCCTAAGCCGGAGTGGTTTAGCTACGCTGCTCCTGCGGGGTGGGACAATTAGCGCGTAGCTAGCGTGGTTGCTGATGAGGCAAAAAACGTAGGCGAAGCCATAGCTTCGGCGAGGCTTTTTAACGAAA
Source organism: Bacteroidia bacterium (assembly GCA_030431945.1). GTDB lineage: Bacteria > Bacteroidota > Bacteroidia > Chitinophagales > Saprospiraceae > Neolewinella. The sequence goes on from JAUIIF010000050.1 coordinate 5,726, forward strand.
TCAGCAGCCTCGATAGCAAGTGGTAAAGTCCCAAACCACTTTGACTTAGGTATGTTCCCTAAGTTTCCTATCTTCCCCGCTTACCCAAACCCCGCTCGCCCGTACGCCCATGTCGCCCACCGTTTTGAGTAAAATGCTTGGTGTTGCGTTGCAGCCCTGCCAGGAAGAGAATCCGGCCCGCTGTGTACTGGCGGACCAGAGCGGTCAGTACGTTCTTGATGATCAGGACCGGCTGGTCGCGCTCAACCTCTTCGGGTGCTACGGCAAGGGTAAGCGGCCGGCTCCGCCGCCGCTGAAAGACTGGCTGCCCCAGCTGCCTCACCTCCGGTACCTTAACCTGGCCCGCTGCGGCCTGACGGAACTTGACCTGACGGCTCAGGAAAACCTCGTCGTGCTGTTCGCCCAGGAAAACGTGGGCCTCGTCCGGATCAAATTCCCCCCGGCCTTCCGTGCTCTGCTGCGGGCGGACCTGAGCCACTGCTCCCTCACCAACATCATCTGGCCCGCAAGCCCGGTGCTGGAAGTACTCAACGTCAGCCGGCAACACGAAAAAAGCCTGGAGGAATGGCGGTTCTCCACCCCGTGCCCCCGCCTGTACCTGCTGGACCTGAGCCACAACCGGTTGTCTGATTTTCAGCTGGGGCCTGGCTTTGCTCAGCTGGGCATCCTCTGCCTGGAAAATAATGCCCTCGACACGGTCGCCTTTACCGGGCAGCTGCCGGGCCTCGAAAGTTTAAGGCTGAGCGATAATTTACTGACCACGGTATCCGGCGAGTGGCTGAAACGTGCTCCGAATCTCCTGAATTTGTTTCTCGAGAAGAATAAGATAGAGGATCACTACAAAATTTTTATTGAGGATAAGACGCCTTACGAGGCCTTGACGTCCTTGCGCGATCTCTTTAAGAACGAAGCTCAGGGTACCGAAAAGGATGACGAGTGTAAGGTCATGATCATCGGTAACGGTAAGGCCGGCAAGAGCACCATCATCAAGCGGCTGAAGGACGGCAAATTCCGTAAGGAATACGTGTCCACCCACGGCATCGAACTGTTTGCCTATCCCCGGCAGGATTGGACTTTGGTCTTCTGGGATTTCGGCGGGCAGGATGTGTACCATGCCACCCACCGGCTTTTTATGCAATCGAACGTGGTTTACCTGCTTGTCTGGAATCCGCAAACGGACCCGAATTTCAGGGGCTACCAGGAGGTAGAAGAGAACGGAGAGGTACGGCAATACCGCAATTACAGTATTCCTTACTGGCTGCATTACGCCGATACAATCGGGGAAAGCAGCCCGATCATACTGGTGCAAACCCATAAAAGGGATGGCGTGGTGGCCGCGCCCCCGGGGCTAAAGGCAAGCAACGTGGTGCCGGCTTACGTCCACCAGATTGAATCCGCCGAGCCGGACTTTGAAAAAAGCGGCTACGAAGACATGCTGCGGTACCTTACGGATTCCGTCAAAAAGCTGAAGGCGGCCTCCGGAGAAATGGCCGCTTCCAATATCCTGGAAATGCGCCAGTTGCTGCGGGACCGGCTCGCCGCCGGCCAGCGCATCATGTCGTTGGAAGAGTACCTGGTGGAAGCGGAACGACTGAAAATTAACGGCGCGGAAGACGTGCTGAAATCATGGCTGCACAAAACGGGCGTGCTCTTTTATCAGCCACAGCGTATGGGGGGGCGGATCATCCTGGACCAACAGTGGGCTATTGATGCCATCTATACCCTGTTCGACCGGTCTTCACCCCATTTCGAGCGCCTGAAGACAATCGGTGGGGTCTTCCGGGGCCTGGAACTGGAGGCCATCTGGAAAGACTGGCCGGAAGCAGACCCCGAACTGTTCGTTGAGTTTATGCTTTCCTGCGAGGTCTGCTTCGAGCTGCCGTCCGGTGAACGGGAGCTGGCGTACCGGAGCTTTATGGTGCCGGGGCTTTTGCCGGAGCAACCCGACGCCAGCTTTACCAGGATGTGGACCGGCCGGCCCTACTGGGAGGTGCATTTTTGCTACGACATCCTTCACTACGGGGTCGTCCAGCGTTTCTTAGTCAAGACCCAACAAATAGCCAGTAGGGGGAAAATGACCCAGGTAAGTACGATCCTGTTTGATGAACCGCAGGTCGCTACCGTGGAAGCCAAAAGGGAACAAGAGTACCTGGACCGGATGGTCGTCAGAATCGGTGCGCATGATTACCAATTACTGGGGCAAATCGCCAACGTCCTAGCAGCAATCCAAAAGGCGGCGCCCGAAGTGCTGCTTCGTTGCCCGACGAGTGGGGAGTTGGTCCCCTTTGCGCAGATCGATGTCGCCTTGCGTACCGATAATCAGGTAGTAGAGACGACCTCCGGGACGCAGGTGGCCAGTGCGCCTTTCTTCGACTTTTGGAGCCACCGTGCCCTGGACCGGCCGGATACCGTTGAGCAGGCTACGCCCTTACTCACGAATCAGGAAATTATGGAATACCTCTGCCGTTTTGCCCGGGCCGATGCTTCCGAAAATAAGCCTAAGGAAATCATTCGGTTCCCGGCACCGACGGCCCCTCAGGCCGGTCCTGCGCCAACTACGGGGACCGGCAGCTCCCTTCCCCCGGGGTTGAAAACCATTCTTTTTGTTTCCGCTAATCCACAGGGGACAGCCCCCCTGAAGCTCACGGAAGAGCTTTGGCAAATCATGGATGGGTTGCGGGGATCAACGACGTTTCAGGCCAAGCTCCTGCCGCAGGTGACGGAGAATGATTTCGTCAACGAAATTTTTGCCGTAAAGCCCCACATCCTTCACTTTTCGGGCCACGGAGAAACCGCCGTGGCGGGGTTTCACAGCGACGGTATCATCTTTAATGATGATCAGGGTGGAGACCTGAAACTGGTTTCTACGGCTATGCTCAAGAAGTTTTTTGCGGCCCTGCGGGAGAGCGTTGATCTCCCGCTCGAGTACATCGTGCTTAATTCCTGCCATTCCCATTTGCAGGCAAAGGCCATCAGTGAAGAAGGGTACGTGGTAGTAGGGACGAGTACGAGCATTTCCGACAGCGCTGCGGTGGCCTTTTCCAAGGGTTTCTATCAGGCCCTTGGCCGCGGGGAGGAAGTCAGAAGTGCCGTTAGTCAGGGGCGCAAGAACGCCGGCTTCAAGGAGCTGGGGGAAACCAAAATTCTCCTCTACGAGCACGGGAAAGTGGTGGAAGAACTAACCAACGATTAGCGCCGGACCGTTTCCGTTCTTCGACCAGACAAAATGATTACTTTAGATTTTCCAGACCTTGCAATCTATGACCGTCACCCCGCTTTTCGAATCTCCCGGGCTTAAAAAGAAAACCTACACCGTAGGGAATGTTACTTTCCGGATGGTTGAGCTCCCCGGTGAAGTTGGCTTTTGGATGGGGAACGAAGATAAAGTAACCAATGTCCCTTCTGACGCCAGGCCCCGGCACCAAAAAAACATCTCCGCCTTTGCGCTGGCAGAATTTCCGGTGACGCAGGCCTTATGGGAGGCAGTAGTGGCGCGGGCGCAGGTGCAAGGATTTTTGGAGGAGCAGGAACTGCCGCTTACCCCAGCTACGTTCCCCGGTAAAAACAGACCGGTGGAAAGCGTGGATTGGCACCAGGCCCGCAAATTCTGCGAGGCACTCAGTTGCCTAACGTTGAATACTCCGGATTTTTTTCGTCTGCCCAGTGAATCCGAATGGGAGTACGCTGCCCGGGGAATGACGGGCCGGAAATACAGCGGCGGCAACTACCTGCCGGAACAGGGGTGGTACCGGGATAACAATGGCGAAGAGACGATGCCAGTAGGCCTGCTCGGCCCCAACAAATACGGATTGTATGACCTCAGCGGTAATGTCTCCGAGTGGTGCGAAGACGACTGGCACAGCAATTATAAAAACCACCCGCGGGATGGCCGCGCCTGGATCGGCCCACCGGACAAGCGCGCTTACCACCGGGTACGGCGCGGTGGTTCTTTTGACCTGGCCCCGGATATTTCCCAGTGTACCTACCGCTACTGGAGCCGGCCGGATGTCCGTAGCAGCGACATCGGCTTCCGGCTGGCCGCCCCGGTTGAAGAATAACCCCAACGCGCCTGCTAAAGTCCTGAGGGTGGCTGCGGCAGGTGTACCACCATGCTCCTGAAACCTTCCCTTGCACCAGCGGCCGCGCCGGCAGAAAAGGCTGAATTTGTGGAAAACTATTCCTTAAAGAAAGACGTCTCCTACGTACCTTGTGCAACCCGGCCCTTCGGAGCTGAAAAAACGCCCGTAAGCCCCGCCTTGTCGATTTTTTACTACTGACTGCCAACTAAAACAAGCATGCCCGAATTCTGCCACCTCCACTGCCACACCCAGTATTCTCTCCTCGACGGCGCGTCCGAGATCGGGGCGATGATGGACAAGGCCGTGGAAGACGGGATGAAAGGCGTGGCCCTGACGGACCACGGGAACATGTTCGGCGCGTTTAAATTTGTCAACGAAGCAGCCCGGCGTAACATCAAGCCGATGATCGGCTGCGAATTTTACCTGGTCGAAGACCGCCACAAGAAGGCCTTCAGCCGGGCGGCGGGGGAAAAAGACAAGCGCTACCACCAGCTGATGCTGGCCAAGAATAAAAAAGGATACATCAACCTGAGCAAGCTCTGCTCCATCGGCTACATCGAGGGGCTGTACGGTAAGTACCCCCGCATCGATAAGGAGCTGATCGAAAAATACCACGAAGGACTCATCGTTACGAGTTGCTGTATCGGTGCGGAAATCCCCCAGTTGCTGATTGCCGGAAAGGACGAAGAGGCAGAAGCTGCCCTGAAGTGGTGGCTCAACATCTTCGGAGACGATTACTACATCGAAATTCAGCGCCACCGGGGCATCGATGATATTGACCTGGGCCGCGACCGCGATGGCCGCACCATCTACTCCGGTAAGAGCCAGGAAGACATCAACGTGAAGCTGCTGGCGCTGGCCATGAAGCACGACGTAAAGGTGATCTGTACCAACGACAGTCATTACGTTGAAGAAGAGGATTACCTGCCGCACGACCTGCTGCTCTGCGTCAACACCGGCTCCCTGAAGGAGGACCCCTCCCGCTTTAAATTCCCCAGCTCTGACTTCTACTTCAAGAAGCAGATGGAAATGGTCAACCTCTTCCACGATCATCCGGACTCGGTGGCCAATACCATGGAGGTCTACGATAAAATCGAAACGCTGGAGTTGGCCAGCGACGTACTGCTGCCCAACTTCCCGATGCCGCCGGAGTTTGCCACGCAGGATGAATACCTCCGGCACCTCACCTACGAAGGGGCCCGCAAACGCTACGGCGAAATCAACGAAACCACCAGGGAGCGCCTCGATTTCGAACTCGACGTCATTAAGGCCTCGGGCTATCCGGGTTACTTCCTGATCGTGCAGGATTTTACCACCGCAGCCCGGGAAATGGGGGTAAGCGTTGGCCCCGGCCGGGGCTCCGCCGCCGGCTCGGCGGTCGCCTACTGCGTCGGGATCACCAACGTGGACCCCATCAAGTACGACCTCCTCTTTGAGCGATTCCTCAACCCGGAGCGGGTGTCCATGCCGGATATTGATATTGACTTCGACGACGTGGGCCGGCAAAAGGTAATCGACTACGTCATCGACAAATACGGCCAGGAACAGGTCGCGCAAATCATCACGTACGGCACCATGGCGGCCAAGTCGTCGCTCCGCGACGTCGGCCGCGTCATGGATGTTCCCCTCAGTGAAGTCGACCGGGTGGCCAAGTCCTTCCCCGTCCAGTTAGGCGCGTCGCTGCGCGACGTGCTGGCCGACGGTGACATCAACCCCAAGCTGAAGGGAAAAATGAACTCCGAAGACGTAGATAAAGCCTACGCCTTCCGTGACCTGGCCGAACAGCAGGACCAGATCGGCGAAATGATCCGCATGGCCAAAAAGCTCGAAGGGTCAATCCGCAATACCGGCATCCACGCCTGCGGCGTCGTCATTACCCCCTCCAACATCACGGAACACGTCCCCGTGACGGCGGATAAGGACACGGGTATGTACGTTTCCCAGTTCGACAACTCCGTGGCCGAAGACGCCGGCCTGCTGAAAATGGACTTCCTGGGGCTCAAGACCCTGACGATCATCAAAGACGCCCTGCGGATGATCAAGGAAAACCATGACATCGACATTGACGTGGATGAGTTGCCGCTCGACGATCTCAAAACCTACGAACTCTTCCAACGCGGGGAAACCAACGGCATCTTCCAGTACGAATCTGGCGGCATGCAGAAACACATGAAGAACCTCAAGCCGACGACTTTCGACGACTTGATCGCCATGAACGCCCTCTACCGCCCCGGCCCGCTGGAATACATCCCCGAGTTCATCGAACGGAAACACGGTCGGAAGCCGATTGTGTATACCCTCGATGCGGAAGAACAATACCTGAAGGAAACCTTCGGCATTTACGTCTACCAGGAGCAGATTATGCTCCTGTCCCAATCCATCGCCAACTTCTCCAAAGGCCAGGCGGACGTGCTCCGTAAGGCCATGGGTAAGAAGAAAAAGGACGTACTGGATAAGATGTACCCCCAGTTCGTGGAGGGCGGCATGGCCAATGGCCACCCCGAAGAGAAGTTGGGCAAGATCTGGAAAGACTGGGAAGCGTTCGCCTCCTACGCCTTCAACAAATCTCACTCTACCTGCTACGCCCTGGTGGCCTACCACACGGCCTACCTCAAGGCCCACTACCCGGCGGAATACATGGCTTCGGTGCTGACGCACAATAAATCCGACCAGACGAAAATGAGCTTCTTCCTCCGGGAATGTAAGCGCATGGATGTCCCGGTACTGCAACCGGACATCAACGAAAGCCAGGCCGAATTCTCGGTCAATAAACAAGGGGCCATCCGCATCGGGATGACGGCCCTGAAGGGGGTCGGCGAAGGCCCGGTACAGGCCATCCTCGACGCCCGTAAGGAAGGCGACTTCGAATCCCTCTTCGACCTGCTTCTGCGCATCGAGCCGGGAACGGTAAACAAGCGGGTGCTGGAAGCCCTGGTGGATGCTGGGGCCTTCGATTGCTTCGAAGAAATGCACCGGGCGCAGTACTACGCGCCGACGGACAAGTTCGACTCCTACCTCGAAGATGCCGTCAAAACAGCCAATGGTACCATCGCCCGGCAAGCCGAAGCGGCCAGCAGCCTCTTCGCCGAAGTACAGGACGAAATATCCGTCGATCCCCCCAAACCACCCCCCGCCAAACCTTTCCTGTTGCCGGAAAAACTGGCCCGGGAAAAGGAAGTGACCGGCATCTACGTTTCCGGTCACCCCCTGGATGGCTATAAACTGGAAATCGATAACTACGTGACCTGCGGCCTGGCCGATCTCGACCCCAGAAAGTACGGCCGCAGCACGGTCAAACTGGCCGGTATGATCGTCGGCGCCCGCCACCTCGTAAGTAAAAACGGTAACGGCTGGGGCATCTTTGAGCTAGGCGACTACGACGAGACCATCGAGTTCAAACTGTTTGGTGACGACTACCTCAAGTTCAAGCACGTACTCATTCAGGGCACCGCGCTTTTCCTGACGGCCACCTTCCGGAAAAAGTGGCAAAGTGAAGAACTGGAACTGAAAATCTCCGAGATCAAACTGCTCGAAGGAGTCGGTCAGGAAATGACCAACGCCATCATCCTGAAAATGCCCCTGGAGGAACTCACCTCAGCCAAGGTCGTTGCCCTTGATGACCTCTGCCAGCGCTATCAGGGTACCGCTAAACTCCGGATGGTCTTTTATGACCGGGAGGAGGATTCCAAACTGAAAATGTTTTCGCTTAAACGGACGGTAGCCGCAGACACAGACTTCGTGAAGGAAATCGAACGGATGGGGATCAAGTACCGGCTGGAAGGCGCGTAGACCCTGCCATTATCCCGGCCCTATGAAACCACCACTCAGAATTGGTGTCGTTGGCTTTAGCCGTAACCAGTTTGATCAACAGGAAGCGCG
>JAUIIF010000709.1 GCA_030431945.1 Bacteroidia bacterium
AAGCTCTGCAACCAGACCTGCGCCCACTGCCACGTGGATGCCGGCCCGGACAAAAAAGCCGAGAACATGAGCATGGCGGACCTGGAAAAATGTGTAGCGTTGATTGCCGCTACCCCAACCATCAAGGTGGTGGACATCACCGGTGGTGCACCGGAGATGCACCCGGGCTTCCGCTGGTTTGTGGAGGAATGTACCAAGCTGGGCAAGCGCGTCATCGACCGCTGTAACCTGACCATCATCATGGCCAACCCGAAGTACCGGGACCTGCCGGAATTTTTGGCCAAACACAAAGTACACGTAGTTTCCAGCCTGCCGTACTTCAGTAAAAAGCGGACGGACGGCCAGCGGGGAGACGGGGTTTTTGAAGACTCCATCCAGGCACTGCAGCTGCTCAACGAAGTCGGTTACGGCCGGCCGGGGTCCGGCCTGGTCCTTGACCTGGTCTTCAACCCCAGCGGCGCGTACCTGCCGGGCAAGCAGGAAGAGCTGCAAGCAGAATTCAAGCGCCAGCTCGACCGCAAGTTCGGCATTGTTTTCAACGAGCTCTACGCCATCACCAATTTGCCCGTTGCCCGTTTTCTGGATTACCTGATCGAAACCGGCAACTACGAAGAGTACATGCAGAAACTGGTGGATGCCTATAATCCGGCGACAGTCGACAGCCTGATGTGCCGGAATACGGTTTCGGTTAGCTGGGACGGCTTTCTCTACGACTGCGATTTTAACCAGATGCTCGACCTGAAAGTGGCGGCAAAGGGGCAGCACATCAGCACCTTCGATGCGGAGGCGCTGCTGCAGCGGAACATCGTCCTGAACCAGCATTGCTACGGCTGTACCGCCGGCGCGGGCAGCAGCTGTACGGGGGTGGTGGCTTAAGCGTGGTTGTTGTTGCGCAGAAGGCCGGCATAGGTAGGTTGTCCAACAATAATAAAATTTTGCTTTGATTGACTTTTCTCAGAGGGCATTTATTAACCCCACTTTAATGCTCCACACTACTGGACATTTTACGGTTTTACCGCAATCGGGCACCACGACGATTAGTGAAGAAGCAATAGCTTTTAGGTAGAAATATTACTTCTCTTTATCATTAAACCTATTGCGAGTACACTGAGTAAACAGCACGGGGCCCACCCTGCTACCCGTCCGGTCATAGCACCGGCTTTTACCAGTCCGCTACCTCCTTCCAGCAGCAGCAGGTAAACGACAAAAGCGATGATACTGACGAGGACCGGATACCCGAAGCCGCCTTTGCGGACGATGGTGCCGGTCATTCCGCCCAGCAACACGAAAGGCAGGCAGATGGCCGCCAGGCTCAGTTTACGGTGTTTTTCAAAAAGCAGGCGTTGGCGTTTTATTGCGCGTGCCGTAGCGAGGGGCGGCGGCACGGCGGGCAGCTGTGCCAGTGAGTCTGCCGCTGCCTGCAACGCCCAGGAGGGCAGCAGGGCCTGGTGGTTTTTGGGGGCCAGGTTGGCGTTCCGTTGCAGGTCAAACTGGCGGAGGTCGAAAGCAAGGGTATGGGTGGCGAAGGTGGTGCGTAACAACCGGCTGGTGCCGCCGGAGGCGGCAACCTCCTGGAGGTGCTCTCCGTCACTAAGGGTGAGGTAGAGCACTTTGTCCGCAGGTTGTACCTGCTGGAAGACCCCGGATTTTGCCGTGACCTGATTGAGCTGCCCCTGCGGCCCCCGTTCATCGTAGAGCAAAACATCGTAGAGGGTTTGTCCGTCCGGGCTCCCTCCGGCGGCGTAGAAAGAGAACTTGTCCAGGTCGTCGGTAAACACGCCCGCTTCCAGGTGGAGGCTGGGCTTTTTCTGGTGGATGGCGGTCAGTCTGTTGAAAAACTGTGCGTTAGCCACCGGGATCAGGTAATCAGAGAGGAGGTGGGAAGCGCCGGCGGTGAGCAGGCCAACGACGCCCAGGGCCCGGAGCATCCGCCCCGGGCTGACGCCGGCGGACTGCAGGGCGGACCATTCGTAGTGCTCCGCCAGTCCGCCAATAACCATGACGCTGGCCACCAAAACGGCGATGGGGAGCGCCAGGGGCAACAGCCCCACGGCCCGGTAAGCCAGTAGTTCCAGCAGGTACCCGGTGGCCAGGCCCTTCCCGGCGATCTTTTCCAGGAAGAACCAGAGAAACTGCAGCAGGAGGACGAACCAGGCCATCAGCAGGGTAAGGACGAAGGGCCCCAGAAACGACTTGAAGAGCAGGCGGTCGATGATCGGCATTGGGTGAACGGGGTTTGGGTACAGCAGACTAAAATTGACCTGCTTACTACAAGACCGGATGCCGGCGGGAAAAGTGGTTTAAGGGTATGTTAAGGGGGGGCAGCTTGTAACCTCTCCAATGAATGCTGCGACCGGATGCTTAAAAAGGTGTAATTAGGTTTGATTTATCCCCTCTTCCCCCTCATCCGGCCCGCTACCTTCCGCAGTTGTTCCCCGATGCCGTCAAAATTGACGAGCTTGGCGTCCTTCATGGCCCGGGAGGTGATGTAGAGGCTGACGGGGAAGAGAATGATGCAGGGAAG
>JAUIIF010000051.1 GCA_030431945.1 Bacteroidia bacterium
TAAAAATGCGAGTTGTTTGAGCCTCCACAAGGTTATTGCGCTAGCGAAAGGCATTGGCATTCAGGAAGTTGAGCATTTCCCACCAGGCTCGGCGGCGAGTTTTCGCATTTTCGGCCAGCGGGGTATTGCTTCGTGATCAGCCGGGGTCACAGCCAAAGGGTTTTGCTACTTTTGCCCTTCAAAAGCAGGCCGCCGGCAGGCAAATAATGCAGGAAGGCGACATGCTGAAAGTATTTTTAGATGTATCGGATTCAAACTTTACAGAGCACTAGAAGCTCTTCCGTACCCCCAGCTGCAGGCCCGCTACCCAGTACTTCTCCTTCAGCGGTGCGCCCTTCGTCGTGAAGGAGCCGGGGTAAGCCTTGAAGAAAGGCTCTACGAGTAAGATGAAGGGCTCCTTTTTCCCGATTTTGTACGTGGTGGATAAGGAGGTCATGAAGCCGACCCCCGTATTCCGGCGGTAGTTGCCGTCTACGGCCAGGTTACGCGGCTGCGCCGCGTCCGGATCCAGGAACCTTCCCTGGGCAGAGGTAATCAGGTTGACCACCGGACCGGCGTTAAGCGAAACGCTGAGCCGTTGCCCCGGTAGCCGGTACCCCAGTAATACGGGGACTTCCAGCTGGCGGATGCGGTTGGTCGTCCGAACCAGCGTCGGCTGGCCGTTAATATTTTGCTCGCTTTCAAACTCATTGCGAATCTCGGCGTAGGTAAGCCCCCCCAGCGCCAACCACCGATCGTTCACCTTATAACTGCCCCGCAGGGTGATCTGATAACTGAGTTCGGGGTACTCACTGGTGGATCGTACGTCGCGCAAAAAATGCTGCGCGGGCGTCAGGGCCGTAAATTCCTGTTTGGCGTAAGCACCGCCAAAGAGCAATTCCGTCTGGAAGCGGTGGCGTGGCGCCACCCGGATAACGCCCGGCGTAGCCGGCGTTATGGTCGTACGTCTTTTCAGCAATGGCTGCTCCTCCGCCAGCGGCAGTACCGCCGCCATGGCCCTGCCGGGCAGTGCCGGTAGTGCTGCGGGCACCTCCCTCGTCCAAATAAAAAGATCAGCCATGGACCTGACGGGGATATCCTGCGGCAGCGCAACCGGGGCGTTTGTGACGGTCGCCGGCTGCGGCGCTGCCACCTGGTCTGGCTGCCCAACGGTGGTTTCGTCCCCCGTTTCCCCGCTTGTTGAACCAGTGCGTTGATCGGATTGCGGCGAACGAGCGAGCTGGCGCTTGCCCGGGCTCCCCGTTACGGCGTCTGTACCTGCGTCCGCGCCCGTGGTCCTCTCTTCTTCTCTGACCAGATCTTCTGGCGTAATCGCAGCAGCCTCCGCAGCGGTGGCGCCTTGATCCGTTGCCGCTACGGTGGCAGCCGGCGCGGTCGCCGGGCGTTCTTCCGGGCCACTGGTAAGCCAAAAGAGCCCGCCCAGCAGCAACAGGAGCAGGATCAGCCCGGCCGCCAGCAGGCGGCGATGACCGAAAGCTGCCGGTACCTGCGGGCCAACGGAGGACCAGATGCGGGCCCACATGCCAGCGGGAACGGTTGCCGTCAGCTCCGTAAGGCCGGCGGCAAAAACGTCGTCAATTGGCGCGGCTGCCGGAGCGGCCTCCGCCGCAATCCGGGTCCACATATCTGCGGGCACCTGGCCGGTACGATCGGCCAGATGATCGGCGAAGTACTGGTCCACCGCCGCGTCTTCCGGGGCGGCAGGGTGCTTAGCCGCAGCGATCTTCGACCATAAATCTTCCGGCACCTGGCCAGACCGGCCCTCCAGGCCTTCCCGAAACAGTTCGTCCATCGGATTCATATGGCAATGCGTTGGCGGATTTCGATTTGCCGCTGCAAAACTTTGCGGGCCTTCAGTAGTTGGGAGCGGGAGCTGGCTTCCTGAATGCCCAGCTTATCGGCGATCTCCTTGTGGCTGTAGCCTTCGATGGCGTACAGGTTAAAAACCAGCCGGTACCCATCCGGCAAAGACTGCACCATGGCGAGCAGTTCCTGCTCCCCCAGCTCCGCATAGGCGGTGGGTGCGCCGCCGGTCTCCGGTACATTCTCCAGTCCGGATTGTTCGAGGGCGAAGCGTTTACGCTGGTAAGTTTTCAGGGCTACGTTTACCGTCAGGCGGCGGGCCCAGCCCGCGAAGGAGCCCTGAAATCCGTACTTGGGCAATTTTTCGAAAAGCCGGATGAAGCTGTCCTGCAGCACATCTTCCGCTTCGGCCTGGGTGCGACAGTAGCGTTGGCATACCCCCATCAACATCGGGGCATACCGCTCGAAAAGGGCGCGGGAGGCGGCCTCTTCGCCCCGCAGGGCGCCTTCGATCAGTTCCTTTTCCTTCATGCTCAGCATCGGCGGTATTACCAGGATTACGAAGGTAAGACACCCCCGGGCAAAGAAACGTGGCCCGGGGTAGAAAGATCAGGAAAGTAATGAGCTACCGCAGCCAGGTCGTTATTTTCCTCCCGATCAGGGCGCGGCCGCAGGATGCACGCCCCGTTTTGTTAAAAAGCAGGGTTAACTTTCCCGATCAGCTTGCCTCCTATTGCCGAAAACAGTATTTTTGCATCTGCAATCATTGCCATAACAACTAAATAAATTACCATGTCTGCCACCGCCACCGAAAAGGCTCCCTTCAGTACCACCGACAGCTTCCCGCTGCTGGGAACGGATTACGTTGAACTCTACGTTGGAAACTCCCGTCAATCTGCCCTGTTTTACCAGGCCTGTATGGGTTTTCAGCCCTTGGCCTACGCCGGTTTGAGTACGGGGCTGAAAGACCGGGAAAGCTACGTGTTGGTACAGGACAAAATTCGCCTGGTCCTGACCAGCCCGCTGCGGGCGAACACCGAGATTGGCCGCTTGCACGATTTGCACGGCGACACCGTCCGCTGTGTGGCCTTGTGGGTAGAAGATGCTACGGTAGCTTTTGAAACCGCCGTGGCGCGCGGGGCGACGCCGGTTATGTCCCCCACTGCCGTTAAGGACGAGCACGGCACCTGCGTCCGCGCCCAGATTCAGAGTTTCGGAGATACCGTTCATGAGTTTGTAGAAAGAAAAAACTACCGAGGCCCCTTCCTGCCCGGCTACACGGCCTGGGCCCCTGCCTACCAGCCGGAGCCCGTTGGCCTGAAGTACATTGACCACATGGTCAGTAACGTGGCCGAAGGGGATATGAACAAGTGGGTGCAGTGGTACGCCGACGTAATGGACTTCAAGCAGCTCATCAGTTTTGACGATAAGGACATCAGCACCAAATACACCGCGCTGATGAGTAAGGTGATGAGTAATGGCAATGGCCGGGTCAAGTTCCCGATCAATGAGCCGGCGCCTGGACTGAAAAAGAGCCAGATTGACGAATACCTGGAGTTTCACCACGGCCCCGGCATTCAACACATTGCCGTGGCGACGGATGACATCATCAGCACGGTAACGGCCCTGCGGGACCGCGGCATTGAATTTTTGCGGGTACCGGAAAATTATTACGATACCCTGCTCGACCGGGTGGGCGACATCGATGAAGACCTTTCCCCACTCCGGGAACTGGGCATTCTGGTAGACCGCGACGATGAAGGCTACCTGCTGCAGATCTTTACCAAGCCCGTACAGCCACGCCCGACGGTTTTCTTCGAAATCATCCAGCGGAAAGGCGCCACCAGCTTCGGCAAGGGCAACTTCAAGGCGCTCTTCGAAGCCATTGAACGGGAACAGGCCGTTCGGGGCACCTTATAAACCACGGTCTGCACGCTCAGGTAATTGGCGGCTGCCCACCGCTGATTTTTCCGTCAGCCGTATTCATACTGTTCTAAAAGTAGCTGCAAGCGCCTTTCTCTGCAAATGAGGAAGGCGCTTATTCATTTCCTGTTGTCTCCCCCTGATTTTTCAGCGAAAATTCGCCAAAAAACATAGATGTTGGTACAAAATTTTACCAAAAAATCTATACGAAGGCAATTTATCACCTACCTTTCGCAAAAATCCGAAGATAATTAGGTGAACGCTTCGCGCATTTCTCTTGGAATAATTTAAACCTGCTTACCTCCACTTTAGTGCAAAGCGTCAGTCTGCTGCCTCAAAAAATCTAATCAAGACTACTGAATTTTCACCATCTCCGCCCGGAGGAGGTGGCTGCTTATCTCCTGCCTCAGGGGGTAGCCCCTTATTGCTTTCGTCGGACCGGGCCGGCAACTAACACAACTACTTAGTATATGAAATCTATTTTTTACTGTTTACTTTTTGCGCTGCTGGCCGTACCGTCACTGGCGGGTGCCCAGACGCTGACGGGCATGGTCACCGATGGTGGCGACCCCGTAGTGGGGGCTACCATCAGTTCCGGCAGCACGGGTACCGTGACCGATATTGATGGCAAGTACAGCGTAAAATTTGCTACGGCCGGCACCTACAGTGTTACCGTCAGTTACATTGGCTACGAGTCCATTACCGAAGAATTCACCCTGGCCGCCGGTGCTACGGAAACCTGGAACGTCGACCTTGAACTAGGCGCAACGGACCTCACTGAGCTCATTGTGGTAGGTTCCAGAACTGCTCCCCGCTCTTCCACCACTACCCCACTGCCGGTTGATGTCTTCCGGGCCAAGGACCTGGTTTCTACGGGTCAGGCAACCTTCGATAAGGCTTTGCAGTACCGGGTTCCCTCCTTCAACACCGTGCAAACGCCGGTCAACGATGCCACCTCCCTGCTTGACCCCTACGAGATTCGCAACATGGGCCCCAGCCGTACCCTGATCCTGATCAACGGCAAGCGGAAGAACCTCAGTGCCCTGCTCTATACCCAAACCTCTCCGGGGCGTGGTGAGACGGGTGCCGACATCTCGGGGATTCCCGTGGATGCCATCAAACGCATCGAAATTCTCCGCGACGGAGCCTCCGCTCAGTACGGCTCGGACGCCATTGCGGGCGTAATGAACATTATCCTTAAGGACGACGACGACGCCGGCTCCTTTACCCTGCGTACCGGTATCACCAGTGAAGGGGATGGAGAGATGTACGGCATTGCCCTCAACAATGGTTCCAGCCTTGGTCGTGACGGTTTCATCAACTACACCCTCGACCTGAGCAAGACCAACCTCGCCAACCGCCCCGGCACCGTAAGTGCAGAAGGGGAAGCGGGGGACTTTGGCGCCCCCCTGGCCGACGTGCAGCGCTTCCTGTCTGCCTACCCGGATGCCCGCAACATTAACGGTTCTCCCGAGACGACGGCTTCCAAAATTGCCGTCAACTTCGGCAACAACTTAACCGAGAGCACGGAGATCTACGGCGATGCCGCTTACATCTATAAGCGCGTTAACTCCTTCGCCAACTACCGGACGCCGTACTGGCGTACCCTGGATGACTTCCCGTACCTGGCGGACTTCTTCCCGGACGGGCCCAACGGTGAATACATCGGCTACGTACCTACCTTCGAAGGCCTGCTGAACGACTACAACGGCACCCTCGGCTTCCGCACCGAAAAGGATGGCTGGATTGCAGACCTCAGTTTCACCGTTGGTGGCAACCAGCAGACCTACAAGGTGAAC
Organism: Bacteroidia bacterium; assembly: GCA_030431945.1. Classification (GTDB taxonomy): domain Bacteria; phylum Bacteroidota; class Bacteroidia; order Chitinophagales; family Saprospiraceae; genus Neolewinella. The sequence continues at coordinate 5,526 of JAUIIF010000051.1, forward strand.
AACTCCCACAACCGGAATGGTACGCTCAATCCGGATGGCACCAATACCTACCGGGAGAACAGCCCCATTACCTTCGATCCGGGCGGTACGCGCTTTACGCATACCGTAGGTAACATTGACATTACGCGCCGCCTTTCCGATAAGGTAGGTATTGCTTTCGGTTCTGAATTCCGCAACGAGAACTTTACCATCATCGAAGGGGAACTTGCCAGCTATGAAGATGGTGGCGCTGACTCTTTCGCCGGTAACGACCCCCGGAACTCCGGCAAATTCAACCGCTACAACTTCGGCGGGTATGCGGATGCGGCCTTTGATTTTACGGATGACTTCCTGGTAAACGCTACTGTACGACTGGAAAATTACTCCGACTTTGGTAACGCCTTTGTGTACAAGGTCAGCTCGCGCTATAAATTCAACGAAGACAAGATTACGCTCCGCGCATCTTTCTCCACTGGCTTCAAGGCTCCTACGCTGCACCAGATCTTCACGCAGAAGGCTCAGTACAGCTTCGTTCCGGGGCAGGGCATCCAGGTGGGAGGCCTGGTCAACAACGTAAGCCGGGAGGCACGCCTGCTGGGTCTGCCGTCACTTGACCCCGAGAAGTCCACTAACTTCACCTTCGGGGTAGGCCTGCGCCCAGCGGATGACCTGAGCATTACGATTGACTACTACAACATTAAGGTTGAAGACCGGATCATTCTTTCTACCGAGATCGGGGGAACCGCCGGAGGGGGAACCGAACTTGACCAGATCCTGTCTGACAATAATCTTTCTGACCTCAGTTTCTTCGTCAATGGCCTCGACACCCGTACTTCCGGTATTGACTTCGTGGCTAATTACGGTGGTCTGAAGCTGGGCCAGAATGCCCTTAACGTCAACCTTTCCGGCAACTACGTACTCCAGAACGAGCGCGACGGTGCCGTCAAGAATCCGGACATTGTGGCCAGTGCGGGCCAGTCCGTCGCTAACCAAACCCAGGAAGCCCTGTTCTTCACTTCCCGCCCGGAGTACAAGGTCATTCTTGGGCTCGGCACCGACTTCGGCAAACTGGGCGTTGCCCTGAATAACACGGTATTCGGACCAACCACCTTCTACCAGCAGGGCCTGGACGCAGGTATTTTCACCGAGTTCAACACGAAGGTAGTGACCGACCTGGCGTTCAATTACGGCATTTCCGACAAGACGACCCTGTCCCTGAACATCAACAACCTGCTCAACGTGCTGCCGGAGTGGGAGTTCAAGTCTGAAACTTCAGGTGACAGCCGCCTGCAGGACAGCGAGTTCCTGATGAATCAGTCAAATCTTATTACCTTCAACCAGCGCTACTCGCAAATGACCTACGATGGCTACCACTTCAGCCAGCTGGGCACCATGCTGAGTGCCGCCCTGAACGTTCGGTTCTAAGCACAGCTTTCCAGGCCGGTCTTCCTATCCGATCACCGACCACACTTAAATAAGCACGCCCCCGTCACCACTGGTTGATGGGGGCGTTGCTTTGCGGGTTGCGGGTTGCGGGTTGCGGGTTGCGGGTTGCGGGTTGCGGGTTGCGGGTTGCGGGTTGCGGGAAAAATAGCGGCAGGCTGCGACCAAAATGATGTTCCTCCGCATTTTGCTACCCTGTTTTTTCCCGGCACTGGCGGCCGCGCCAGAAAAGCAACAGGGCCACCCCCGAAAAAAGGATGGCCCTGTAACCTGACACGCGTATAAAATGTCAGCGCTTATTCCGGCTCGAAGCCAAGAATGATGTTGAACGTACTCAGGTTGCCGTTCTGGGTGGTGGTTTTGTCTTTGTCGAAACCAACGCCCCAGTCAAAACCAAGGGTTCCAAACATGGGCAGGAAGACGCGGGCACCGAAGCCGGCGGAACGCTTGAGGTCGAAGGGATTGAAATCCCGGGCAGAACGCCAGGAGTTACCCGCCTGAGCGAAAGCCAGTACGTAGATGGTGCTGGAGGGGTTCAGACTGAGCGGGTAGCGCAACTCCATGGTGTACTTGCTGAAGATCGGGGTGGCTCCCTGCTGCCCGGTAACGGGGTTGATGTTGTTCTCCAGCTCTTCGATCTCGTAACCGCGCATGGATACGATATCCACCCCGGCAAACTGGAATTGCTGGTTATTGATTCCGTCTCCCCCGAGCTGGAACCGTTCGAATGGTGACACTCCCACGGCATTATCGTACGCGCCGAGGTAGCCGACTTTGAGCTGTGTCTTCAGGACGAACTTCCCGGTCAGTGGTGTGTACCAGTCGGCATTCAGGCGCCACTTATGGTACTCCAGGTACCGGAAGCGTTCTTCTACGTCGACCAGGTCTTCCGGATCGTCGCTGCGCAGTCCGAGGGCACGGTACGGCGGTGTCAGCTTGACGGACAGCTCAACGTTAGATCCCTGCTTGGGGAAAATCGGGTCCGTGGCCGTGGAACGGGCCAGGGTAAACTGGAAGCTGAAGTTATTGAAGTTACCCGTACGCACGCTTTCCCCCATGTCGGTGATGAAGAGCTGGCTCCAGTTGTCGAGGGCGAGCGTTTGCAGGTTTACCCCGGCGCGGAAGACGAAGTTGTCATCCGGCCAGCGCAGGCGGGTACCGAAGCTTACGGCAGCTTGCTGAATGATCAGCTTCCGGGGAGCGCTTTCGATGCCGAGGTCATACTTGTTGTAAAAAGCAGATACCGTCAGGGACGTAGGCCGCTTACCACCCAGCCACGGCTCGGTCAGGCTGGCGTTATAGCTCTGGAAGAAGCGGCCGTTGGTCTGCGCCCGGAGGCTGAGTCGCTGGCCATCTCCCTGGGGCAGTGGGTGCCAGGCTTCCTTATTGAAAAGATTCCGGAGGGAGAAGTTGTTAAACGTGACGCCCAGGGTACCAATCACCCCGCGGCGGCCACCCCAACCGGCACTGAGTTCTAACTGGTCGGAGGGTTTTTCTTCCACGGTGTAGATGATGTCCACCGTACCGCGGTCCGGGTTTACCGGTGTATCGATTCCCAGGGTCTCCTGGTTGAAGTATCCCAGGCCAATGATCTGCCGCTGGGAGCGGATAATATCGGAACGCGAGAATTTCTGACCGGGGCGGGTGAAGACCTCGCGGCGAATGACGTGTTCGTGCGTGCGGTCATTGCCATTGATCACTACCTTATCAATGGTAGCCTGCGGGCCTTCAAAAATGCGCATTTCCAGATCAATGGAATCTCCGTCAATCGCCACTTCAATGGGGTCAACGCTGAAAAAGAGGTAGCCGTTATCCATGTAGAGGGAGGAAACGTCGGCATTATCCTGGCTGAAGGACAGGCGGCTTTGCAGTTCTTCTTCGTTGAAGACATCTCCCTTCTCGATCGCCAGTACCTGGCTCAGTGTTTCATCATCGTAGATGGAGTTCCCCTTCCAGGTGATGTTCCGGAAATAGTACTGGTTGCCTTCATTGAGTTGTACGTCAATGATCAGTTCTCCGTTCTCGTTGCGGTAAATGCTATCGCCCAAAATGCGGGCGTCACGGTACCCCAGGGTATTGTAAAAAGCGATAATGGCATCCTGATCTTCTTCGTAGAGCTCAGGGCGGAATTTGGAGCTTTTCAACAGCCGTCCTTTCTGGCTCGTCTCCTTCATTTTCTTGCGCAATTTCTTGTCGCTGATCGCTTCATTACCAATGAAATTGATTTCATCAATTTTCACCCGATTGCCCTTAGCCACGTCAAACAGCAGCCGCACGGAATTCGCCCGGCTGGTGTCTACGATTTCCTCCACCGCTACCGTGGCGTCCAGAAAACCTTTTTCTACGAAAAACTCCCGGATTCCCTCCGCGGCGTTGACTTTTGCATCCTCCGTAACGATACCACCCCGGACGATGTACCCATTGACCACCTCATTAAGGTCTTCATGGACACCCTGCTTGACGCCGGAATAGCTGTGCCGCAAAAAACGTGGCCGTTCTTCCACCCGGAGGCGCAGGAAGATAACGTCTCCGATTACCTTCTCCTGTTCAATGGCCACATCCGTAAAGAGCCGTAAACGCCAGAGGTTCTTGATGGCACGCGGGATATCCGGCCCCGGAATCCGGATCTTATCGCCAACGCTGAGGCCCGTCACGCCGATGATGGCATTTTGCTCGGCGAAGAAGGCACCCTCTACGGAGATGGCGCCGATTTCGTATTCCTGCGGACTGGAATAATCGTAAACGGGTAAATTGAGGGAGTCTGTCTGGGCCGTCGCCGTGGCAACCGTCAGCAGGCAGATCAGAAAAGTAAGGTATACGCTAAGTCTCATTCGTCGCTTTGTTTGCCGCGCCAGAGGAAAATCGAAAGGCAGGCGGCTCCGGGGTAAAAGACAATGTCTTAAAGGAGGTGGTTGGTTGGCGTCAGGTCAATTGTTCGCTTGTCTTGCCAAACCGTCTTTCCCTTTGCTGGAAATCAAGAATGGCGGCGTAGAGGTCCGGTTTGCGGAACTCCGGCCAAAAGACGGGACTAAAGTAAAATTCTGCGTAGGCAGCCTGCCAAAGAAAAAAGTTGCTCAGGCGGTGTTCGCCACTGGTACGGATGATCAGCTCAGGGTCCGGGAACTCCCGGGTACTCAGTTGCTGATCGATGATGGCTTCGTCAATGGTAGTAGCATCCAGCCGACCGGCAGCCACTTCGCCGGCTACCCGGCGGATGGCCTGGGTCAGGTCCCACTTACCGCTGTAATTAAGGGCCAGAATCAGTTCCATCCCCTTATTATCAGCCGTATTGGCAATACCGAAAGCCAGCGCATCTCTGGTAGCCTCCGGCAACTTTGAGGTGTCGCCAATGGCCCGCAGCCGGATGTTGTTCTTCAACAACGTCTCCATTTCAGACCCAATTGTATCCACCAGTAACTGCATCAGGGCACCAACCTCCATTTCCGGCCGACTCCAGTTTTCGGTGCTGAAAGCATAGAGCGAAAGACAATCCACGCCCAGCTCCGCACACCCTTCCACCGTCGCCCGTACCGCTTCCACGGCACTGTGGTGACCAAAGACCCGCGGCTTGCCCTGGCCCTGGGCCCAGCGTCCGTTACCATCCATAATCACGCCGATATGCCGTGGGAGGTGATCCTTATTGATTTGGTTTAGTTGGTCCATACCTGATTAAGGGCGCAAAGGTACGGCGGCGAAAGGAATTCTTCATGGTGATGAAAACGGGCCCCAGGGCAATCGCCAGCTCGCCCGGCGAAACGCGGGGAACGAGCTGACTCCGTTACGGGCTGGTGCAAGGTCTTAGCTCGTCCGCCTGCGTCGTGGGGATGGGGCCCCACGTAAGCTAACGCAGGAGCTGACTCCGTTCCGGGCTGCTTCGCGGCGTCGGCCGAGCGGGGCGGGTTATCCCCCATTCGGGGAAGGGTCATCTCCCCATTCGGCGGACGAGTCAGGCCGCTACGCGTCCGCCTCGGCCGACGAATCAAGTTAAAAATCAACCCCCAGCCCGAGCAGTACGTTCCGGCCGGCTTGCGGGTAGAGGCCCTTCAGCAGGGTTTCTGCTCCGGCAAAGTTGTAGCGGTAGCTCCAGCCGTTGGATACGTAGCGTTCATCGGTGACGTTACGAACCAGCAGGGTAAAGCGCAGCGTTGGCCCCGCCTGGCGCGAAGCTGCTGCGGTAGCCGGGGCATTCAGCTTGGGCCGGCTACCGGTGGCCAGAGCATAGCTGATGCGTAAGTCAGCGTACGTGTAAGCCTCCAGTGCTGCGCCGGCCGTGCCGCTGTTGTCGACGTAGCGTTCGCCCACGTACTTGGTCTGGAAACCTGCTTCGAGTTGATGCTGCGGTGTGTTCAGCAACTTATAATTGAGGTCCAGTGCCCCGACAACATCCGGACTAAAGGCCAGAGGCGTGTCTTCACGCAGCACCTCATCCTGCCCCAGCCAGCCGAAATCTTCGTCGTAGCTGTCCAGAAATTCCGTAAATGCCTGCACCCGGTTACGGCTCAGGGTGAGGTTACCGCCCACGGTGAACTGATCGGAGACCTGATACCCTCCCTGGAGCTCCAGTCCGAGGCGGTAGCTCTCCGCTACGTTGGCGCGGATGTACTCGCCCACGTCATTAAGCTGCCCCGTCAGGACCAGCTGGTCCTTGTACGCCATGTGGTAAACATTGACGCCGTAGTTAAACCGGGTTGCCGATCGCCGGATGCCGATTTCGGTATTCAGCAGCTTCTCCGGCCGGGGGCGGGTTGCGGCGGGGTTTTCCGTGTAGTCGTTACGATTAGGTTCCCGCTGCGCCACCCCAAAACTGGCGTACGCCTGGCCATTGCCGGGCAGGTCCAGCAGCAAACCGGCTTTGGGGTTGAAAAAGGTGTGGTTGGCCGTTTCCTCGATCCGGCTCAGGTCATTGGCGAACCCGAGGAACTCGTAGTTTACCTGCCTTACCTGCAGGTCAACGTAAGCTTTCAGGGGGCGCGAACGCAGGTGCAGGGGAAGGTCGAAATTAGCCCGGAGGTAGTTACTGAAGTCCCGTTTGGTCGCGTCGTTATCGTAGTAGCGGTCCCGGATTTCGGAATCGCCCGCGTTGCGGGCCCAGATAACTTCCCCGTAATGATCCCCGAGGTATTCATTGGCCGACCCGCCGAAGGTTACGTCGAAGGCGCGGGAAGGGCGGTAGCGCAGGCTGTAGACTGTTCCGTAGAAATGGTTATCGAGCCAGCGGCGGCGGATCAGGTCCGACGTGGCCGTTTCCTGATTAAGTGGCGTGATGCCGTAGTCAGACAAGTCCTGGTCTGCCTTATACTGTTCAAAGTACCCGAGTCCGCGGGTGTAATGCCCGCTGAGGCCGAGGCTCCACGCGCCGCCGAACTCGTTATTGTAATGAAGCTGATAGTGATTCTGCCGGTAGTTGTCGACTTCATTATCGTAGGGTTCCCCTTCCTTTTCGGTGCCAACGGAATTGTAGGTACGGCCGAATTCGTCAATTTCTTCCTGGGTAACGCCGTTCCAGGACTGGTACGTCACTTCCTGGCCGCCGAAGGCGTTAAACCGCCACACGGCACCTGCGTCCGCGCCCACGTACGTCAGCCCTGCGTAGTAGCCTGCGAGGTCGGCCGAAGCCCGGTCTACGTAACCGTCGGAATGGGTCTGGCTGTAGCGCGCGTCGATCTTGAGGCCATTGTCCAGCAATCCGGAAGTATAGTTGACGGCACCGCGCCGGGTGCCGAAGCTGCCTACTCCACCGTCGATGCTCAGCTTTTGCGCTTCATCGATCTGGTTGGTATTGAAATCGATCGTAGCGCCGAAGGCCCCGGCGCCGTTCGTACTCGTCCCTACGCCTCGCTGAATCTGGATCTGATCCGCCGAACTGCTAAAGTCCGGTAAGTTCACCCAGAATACCCCCTGGCTTTCGGAGTCATTGTACGGGATACCGTTAATGGTAACGTTGGTACGGGTAGGATCGGAACCGCGAATCCAGATGCCGGTGTACCCTACTCCGGTACCGGCGTCGGAATTAACGACGACCGATGGGGTCCACTTCAGCAGGTAAGGTGCGTCCTGCCCGAGGTTACGCGCCTGGATTTCTTCTTTTTCAACGTTGGTGTACGTTACGGGGGTGAGGGAGGTGGCCCGGGTGGCGGTGACCGTCACGTTGGCAAAAGCGTAAAAAGGTACCAGCCCCGCTTCCGTCCACTGCAGGGTCAGGGGTTTACCGTCCAGAAAAGAACTAACGGCCACCCGGCTCGGCGCGCCCCCCGTGCTGATGGTGAGGAAGCCGTTTAGGTTGTCGCGGGGGACCGTCAGGCTGAACCGCCCTTCCGGGTCCGTGGTCGTCTTGATGTCGGTCGTTTCCAACAGCACGGCCAGGCCTGCCAAAGCGGCCCCGTCGTCGTTAATGGCAATACCGTAAATGGTCTTTTGTCCGAACAGTGCACTACCGCACGCCAGCGCCAGCAGGGCGCAGAATAAAAATCGCTTCATGGCGAAAGTTTTTTCCTTCCCGGCATTACCCGGGCAGGTTCCTGAATAAAAATTCTAAGGGTATGATCTCAGCCGACTATTGCAGTCAGCACCCCTAATTACGCCGGCAAAGATAGCACAGGGATCGGAAAGGGAAATGGGCGGATGGCAGGAGTGTAAAATTTGCACGACTGATCCGATAGCGGGGCGGGGATGATGAGCGGCAAGGGTCAGCAAAACGAGACTAAGTCA
>JAUIIF010000710.1 GCA_030431945.1 Bacteroidia bacterium
GGCCGGGCAGATGGTGCACTAAATACTTTTGAAAAATGCCTTCGGAATTAATAAAAATACTGGAAAACCGCATTGCCCTTTCCCAGAAGGAAGTCAGGCTGATCACCCAGAACGCCCTGGAACGAACTTACAGCAAAGGGGATTTTTTTCTGCAGGCACCAAAAGTGTGCCATGAACTGGGTTTTGTCACCTCCGGCATACTCAGGTATTACACCATTGATGCTGAAGGGAATGAGGCTACGGCTATGTTCATCCAGGAAAATGATTTTTTTATGGACCTGGAGAGCTACTACAACCGGACTCCCAGTGAAGGATTCATTCAGGCAGAAACCGAGGTCAGGCTGGTGGTTTTCGAGCGGGCAGCCCTTGACCGGTTGAAATCAGCCATTCCCGGTTGGAGTGATGCCTTTAAGCACATCGCGCAGGAACGTTTGGTCAGTCAGCTAAAGTTTTCCCAGGAGCTCATTAAGCTGGACGCAAGATCGTCTTATGCACTATTCCTTAAGCACTTTCCCACCATTGCCAATCGCGTTCCCGATGGTCACCTGGCCTCCTTCCTGGGCATCACTAAGTACACGCTCAGTCGCATCAAAAAGAATTTCGACAAAAACTAGCTAAAGTTGACATTTCGCAACTAGGCTTTCCATCATTCCCTCTAGTTTTGTGACTGTAAAGAATAGATGGTTTTTCAAACCGCTAAGAATTTAAGTGTTGTTCATAGTGTTTTATCTTTTAGCCGGTCTTAATGACCGGCTATTTTTTTTGCCGATAAAACAGCCTATTTAACCTCCAGCACCAGGGCGGACATTGGCCCTACGGTTACTCCTTTTTCCAGCTGAATGGCCGCTCCAGATTCCATAACCCGGGCCTCCGCATAAGCGCCCAGTAATTCTGCATATTCATCAGGCTGAACGGTCACGCTTGCGGGGTTCTTGTTCATAATGACTACCACCCGCTCCCGTTGGTTGTACCGGCCGTAGACGTAGACCCCGCTGCGCGGCCCGTAGTGAAGGGTTTTACCCGTAGCAATTACCGGCGTTTTCTTTCGCCAGTTCAACAGTTTCCGGAGGTAAGCCTGGAGGTCGCGCTGGTCTGCGGAGAGGCCCGCTCCGGTAAAGGCATTTACGGCGTCGCCCGGCCAGCCACCGGGCATGTCGCTCCGGATCACGCCGTGATCCCCCGGGGCACCGTCGTTGTTCAGTAATACTTCGCTGCCGTAGTAGAGCTGGGGAATGCCCCGTACCGTCAGGAGGTAGGTGAGTGCCATTTTGATCTTCGCCACGTCTCCCTGCAACTGGGTCGCCAGCCGGTCCATATCGTGGTTTTCCGGAAAGACCATGATGTTTTGCGGATCAGCGTACACGAAATCATTAGCGAGGGCTTCGTATAATTTTATCAATCCGTTACTCCAGGATTCTTCTTCATTCAGCGCCGCCATCAGGGCGATTTGCAGGGGAAAATCCATCACACTCTTCAGGCAGGATTGGTAGCCATCCGGATTGTCTTTCCCAGCCTGCCAGTAGGCACAAATATTCGGGTTGCTGCTCCATTCCTCCCCGACGATATTGAAGCGGGGATATTCATTCATGATCCGGCAGGTCCAGGCATTGAGGAATTCTTTATCCGGGTAGGGATAAGTATCCTGGCGGACGCCGCCGAGGCCCAGGGTTTCGATCCACCAGATGCTGTTCTGAATCAGGTATTCCGCCAGAAAAGGATTGCGCTGATTCAGGTCCGGCATGGTGGGGACAAACCACCCTCCGGTCATCAGTTCCGCATCGGCTTTGCTGGCGTAGGGATCCTGATGCGTGGTGCGGCGGTGGTTGGTCATCTGCGGCTCATCCTGGTAATTGAGCCAGTCGGAGAAAGGAAGGTCTTCCATCCACCAATGGCCGGAGCCACAGTGATTGACCACCTGATCCATGATCAGTTTAATTCCCCGCCGGCGGGCCTCGTCGGCCAGCTGGCGGTAGTCCGCCAAGGTTCCGAAGCGGGGGTCCACGCCGTAATAATCCGTTATCGCATAGCCGTGGTAAGACCACCGGGGCATGTCGTTTTCCAGTACCGGGCTGGGCCAGATGGCGGTGAAGCCCATCTCCTCGAGGTAGTCAAGGTGTTGGGTGATTCCCGCTAAATCTCCCCCGTGGCGGGCAAAGCCCGCCGTGCGGTCAATACGCTGCTCCGCCGTGCCGGCGATAATGTCGTTGGCGGGATCGCCATTGGCAAAACGATCCGGGGTAATCAGGCAAATGACGTCAGCCGCGCTAAAGCCCACGTAGTCACGAGCGGGTTTCTCCCGCGCTTTGAGTTCGTACGCATAGGTATGAGCGACCCGCCCGTTGGTATCCAGCAATTCCAGGTTGAAATAACCGGGCTCGGCGGCGGGGTCAATCGTCAAATCAACAAATAAATAGTTGGGGCTATCGGCCGCGTGGGTATTGTCCAGGCTAACCCCTTCCTTGCTGATTTTAACCATCATCGCACCTGCGTCCGCGCCCTGAACCAATAGCTGCAGGG
>JAUIIF010000711.1 GCA_030431945.1 Bacteroidia bacterium
GATAGTAATGGTGCGGATAGCTGATACCGCCGGGCAGGCCCCGGCCGGATCATTGGTGGTCAGCTGCAGGGTAACGGTACCCGTAAAGTTGGCCGCAGGAGTGTAGGTGACCGCAGCAGGGTTAGCGGTCTGGGCCGTGCTGCTCAGCGTACCGCCGCCGGCCGTAATGGACCAGGCGGCAGTGGTTGCGCCACCCCCGACACTGGCTCCGGCCAGCGTAATGGGTACTGGCGCAGCGGCCTGGCAGACGTTATCGGGTCCGCCGGCGGAGACGGTGGCGGCCGGATTTACGGTTACCGGAATTTCTCTTACCGGATAGCAATCTCCTCCCGGATTCGGATTGAGAATGGCGTAAACATAATAAGTGCCCGGATTAGGAAAATCTGCAGTGTTGAAATTGTAGGTGGCCAGATAGGGTTCAGCAGCACCTGTAGGGGTAACGGTGGCAATTGGAGTCCCTGCGTAAATAGCCGCAGCTTCCGCTGGGGTTGGGGTACTCCCTGCCATTTGGTCCGAAGAAAAGCGAACGAAACGGATACTGTTGGGGCCATTTGTATCAGTATTGACCGTAATGTTGTTTCCGGAACCACCCTGGCAAATAGTCTGTCCTGCACTCGGATTGTTTATTTGGGGGCAGGGCTGTAAAGACATTCCCATCAAGTACTTGTCTCCGCTAAAGGCATTCAGTGCTCCTCCCCCGCCATTATTGGGAACGAAGTTTAGCTGGGTTGACCACATAATATTATTGCCATTAGCTGGAGGAATAGCAACATTATTTACATCCCTGACGGTCCCACCGTCTCCTTTCAGGTATACCCTGAAGGACACCGAGGTGATCCCAAATCCATTTATTACCACACTACCCGTAGCGGCGGAGCGCAGAACACCCTGCAGCGTTGCTGGCGTAGTTGTGGCACCGTAATTGGTTGCATTATTGGTAATGGACGTCGGACTGACCGTCATGGCAGCATTCCCACTCAACTTGGTGAGGGTGACACCACTGGTTAAAAGGTCCAATTCCGTCGTGAAACCGATAATGTAACTGATTGAGTTAGCTGTGCCGGGGTTTGTAGTGTAAGAGAAGTTACCCCCCAGCCCTACAATATGTAGAATGGGGTTGTTGACTGGTCGGTTGAAAGTAATCGTAAGGTCAGTATACCTTACCCTGGAGGTAAGGGAGGTAAGGTTGGCTCCTGCCGAATTTATGAGGGCATCCGATGAATTAAACAAGGCAACCGCACGGTTGGTGGTCACACTGATTCCGGTACCGGTAGGACAACTGGCGCAGGCGGTAAAATTGTTGTCCATTGGCCCGCTGATGGCATTCATCAGGTCATACGTAGGGTTACTGACGGGGAGGTTTTGGGCCGCAGCTGCTCCTGACTGGACACTGGTGCCAAAGGTTGCCCCCGGAACAGTAGGATTGCCTTCTACGGACGCAAATTGTTGGTTAGAGTAGGTAAAGGTGGCCGTAATTGGTGGGGAAGAAGGCGTAGTGGCGTTGGCGTAAAAAGTAATTACCTGACTGTTAGCCGTCGGCCCCGAAGTTGTCGGCCCCGATGCTGTACCGATAAATTCTACAGATTGCTGGGCAGCGACTGGGGCAAGACTGAATGCCCACAGCAAAATCAGTAAATAGACCCTGAGTTTAAGCAGACTTTTCAAGAAAAGTCTGGAACCCATATTCGTTGCCGTAAGGAAAGCGCAGTAGTTATTTTTCACGAGAAGCTGACTAAGTAGTTTTCAGCAAAAAAATCTAGTAGATAAAAGTTACTGAAAAACAGGTGGAGAAGGCTACTTTGGAATAGCCGGTTGCTAAATTCCAAAGAAGGGATGATTGGAAAAAATTAGTGGCGATTAGCTGGTATAGCCAAAAAGGGTGTTTAGACGCTTAAATTAATATTTATAACAGAAAAACTGGTGGGCCGGGAATTTCTCAGGACACTAACGACCCAAAGATGCCTTAAAATTAACCAAAAAAGCAGAAGAACCCGCCAAGCCAGGCACTTTATTACTTGCTCCGCCGGCTCAGTAAACAATGATTGCACCTGCGGCCGCGCCTGCTTCCTTGCGAACTCCGGCCGTCCTTACCGCGCTCTAACGGATAAAAACCCACGATGTCCTTACCTAAATCTACCCAGGAGAAATTATTTACAGCGGGCTACGCCACCAAAGGGGTCTTGTACCTGTTGATTGGAGGTTTTGCGCTGGCAACCGTAATCGGAGCTGCCCGGGGGGCTAACGGGCCTAAAGAAGTAATCTCCTGGGTGGGAACGAATCCGTTTGGGCAAGTCCTGCTTTTTCTGATGGGGGCTGGTTTGGCCGCCTACGCTGGTTGGCGCTGGTACACGGCCATTGCCGATACCGAAGCAGTGGGGGACGACACTAAAGGTACCGTAAAACGGCTGGGCTGGGCCGTAAGTGGTACGGCGTACGGCCTGTTGGCAGTGTATGCTTTTACCATCCTGACGAATGGCAGCACGGCCTCGGGCAGCGGTAAGAAAGACATGATCGGCC
>JAUIIF010000712.1 GCA_030431945.1 Bacteroidia bacterium
CAACGTTTTCGTTGGGTGTAAAAACGCAGTGTACGGAATCACGCCTGGGGGACAGGGGCGCGGACGCAGGTGCAAAGACTGGTGGATTGCGCGTCGTTAAAACCGCAGATAGCCGGTGGGGTCTACCACTTCGCTTTCGTGCCAGAGCTCAAAATGGAGGTGCGGACCGGAAGTCAGCGTCCCCGTATTACCAATGATGGCAATGGCTTCTCCGGCTTTGACCCGGTCGCCTACCTTTTTCAGTAACTGCGCGTTGTGCTTGTAGAAGGTGACCAGGTTATGATCATGCTGAAGCCCGATTACATTACCGTTTGAACTGGTGTATTCACTCATGAATACGATGCCGTCGCGCACCGCCTTGATCGGGGTGTTTTGCGGCGCCAGAATGTCCACCCCGAGGTGGTTTTCTGCCGGATTGTAGCCGGCGCTGATTTCTCCCGTCACCGGTGCCACCAAGAACAGCTGGGCGAGCGGCACCTCGTCGCTGCCGGGAGACGGGGCCAGGCTGCCCGTACGGCTGGTTTGCCCCACGCGTTCCAGCGCCATTTCCCGCCGGAGGCGAACCTCCTCTTCCGAAAGGGGGACGGGCGCTGCGTCAACGGCTTCGGTCATAATGCTGTCCTTTTCCACATCCGCACTGGTCACGACCTCTCCGTGAATGTTACGGTTAAGGTTTTCCAGGTACAGGCTTTGCTGATCCAGCTGCCGTTCCATATCCTCCAGTAACCGTTCCATTTCGGTCATTTCCTGGCGTTGGACAATGTCCCCGTACCCGGGAATGTATTGCCGCAGGGGGGTATAAGCGATCAACAAGAAAACGATGACGGCGATCAGGAAGAGCGCAGCAGAGAGCGCGACGTAAATATTGAGTGGGGTAAGGTTATAGGTACTTACCTCCCGATAACTTTTTACATCCCGAATTACCAGTTGGTACTCATCTTTACTTCTTGCCTTAAATCGTTGCCACCGGCTCTGACCTTGCTTTGCTTGTTCCATTCAGCAGGGGGATTAATTTCCGTGTTAAGTCCACACTTAGCAGCTGATCCTCAACGTTTGAATTCAGTTGCGACCGTGCGGGGATGCTTACCTTTGCGTCCCCTTTAGGAACGGCAAAGATAACCGCTCCTTCCGCTACTGCCCCAACGACTTCGTTTTTCGGCGATTTCCTCCGCCGGAAATCCCCTGATTAAAGCAATCCCGTTTTGAATAAAGTTACCCGATTTCTCTTTTTGCTGCTGGCTTTCCAAATCGCTGTTTCCAGCTGTGCTTCTACCAAGCGCCGTGACGAGCAGAGTGCCCTGGGCAAGTTGTGGCACAACATGAATTCTCACTACAACGGCTACTTTAACGCCAAGGAGATCATGACGGAGACCCTGCTGAGTATTGATGAGCAGCACGTAGACAATTATACCCAGCGCCTGAAGATGTTCCCCTTTCTGGAGTTGCAGAATACCAGCTCCGTGGCGCAGAACCTTGATGTGGCCGTCGAGAAGGTGGCCATCGTCGTCAAAAAGCATCCTTACAGCAATTGGGTGGATGACAGTTACTTGCTGGTCGGGCAATCTCAACTCATCAAACAAGATTACGAGAGCGCGGAAAAAACCCTGCGCTTTCTGGTCAATGAATTCCGCCCCCGCCCCAAGCGCAAAAAATCGCGGGCCAAGCAGCGTGGCAACGAGGAGCCGGAGGAGGAAGCCTACGTAAGCCGTCGTAAGGTTGAATCCAACCCGACTCAGGAACGCAAGGACCGCCTGCGCGCCCGCAAGGAAGCCCAAAAAGAGCGTAAAAAGCTGAGTAAAGAACGGGAAAAGGCGGCTAAGGCCCGCAAGAAAGCACGGGATAAAGAGCGCAAAGAGCGCATTCGTGCCCGGAAGCGGGGGATTAAGCTTCCGCCCATCAGCCGGGTGGATACTGCCGCCGTTGCCGGACTGGAGAATGAGCCGGACGAACCGGAAGAAGAAGATTTAGGCCCGGTAGGCATGATCTCTATTTTCAACAGTGCTGCCAACCTGGGTACTGATAGTGACACCTACGGCAAAAAGCCGGGCAGCTACCTGGTTAAGCACCGCCCTGCCTTTCAGGAGGGGCGTCTTTGGCTGGCCTGGACCCTGGTCAAGCGAGACAATTTTGATCAGGCCCAGCTGATCCTGGAAGATTTACGCGCGGATCGTGGCACCTTTGCTGACGTACGTCGCAAGGCCATGGCGGTACAGGCATTCCTCTACCTCGAACAGGGGGAATTGGAAAACGCCATCCCTTACCTGGAAGAAGCAGCCGCTGTAGCTGAGGAGCGCAATGAGCGCGCCCGCTTTTACTACATTGCCGGCCAGCTTTACCAGGAGCTGGGGCAACCCGCTGGTGCCGCCCAGGCCTTTGAGCAGACCATTGCCGCCCGCCCGAACTACGAATTGGAACTTGGTGCCCGCCTGAACCTGGCGCAAAATGCTTTCCTCAGCGGGAGTGGTTCCGCAGCAGACGCACTGAAGAAGCTGGGGCGGATGGCAAAGGAAGA
>JAUIIF010000713.1 GCA_030431945.1 Bacteroidia bacterium
ACCAATATTTCGCTGGGCACCGGTGCTCCGGAGTTGTTTAAAGCGATGGTGCACGCGATCTGCTTTGGCTCCAAAAAAATCGTAGCGCGATTTGAAGAAGAAGGCGTTAGCATTAACAAGGTAATCGGCATCGGCGGCGTGGCGCGTAAGTCTGCTTACATCATGCAGACCCTGGCGAATGTCCTGAACCGCCCGATCGTAGTCGCCACCTCTGATTACGCGCCGGCACTCGGTGCGGCAATTTACGCCGCAGTAGCTGCCGGGCTTTACGACAACGTCCTGGAAGCAAGTGCCCAGCTGGCGAGCGCCTACGAAGCCGATTATCAACCACAGCCGGAGCAGGTACGGCAGTTGGAAGCCCTGATGGAAAAGTACGAGGCCCTTGGTGCTTTCGTAGAGCAACAAACGGCAGCAGCCAGAAGGGAAGCGGCACTTTAAACCAGGAACTTACCAATAATTGCTAATCATTTATGTCAGTTTATCAAGAATTAAAAAGGGAGTGCTACGAAGCCAACATGGAACTGAATGCACTCGGGCTGGTCATTTATACTTTTGGAAACGTTAGCGCCGTAGACCGGTCACGTGGTACTTTCGCGATTAAACCAAGTGGGGTACCTTACGAATTACTGACGCCGGAAGACATCGTTATCCTCGATTTTGACAACAACATTGTGGAGGGCACCATGCGTCCGTCATCGGATACTAAAACCCACGCCTGGTTGTACAAGAACTGGGAGGACATCGGCGGAATTGCCCACACCCACGCTACCTACTCCGTTGCCTGGGCCCAGGCGCAGAAGGACATTCCGATTATGGGTACTACCCATGCCGATCATCTGACGGAGGATATTCCCTGTGCGCCGCCTATGCGTGACGACCTGATTGAAGGCAACTACGAACACAATACGGGCATTCAGATTACGGACTGCTTCGAGCAGCGTAGCCTTGATTACCGGGAAGTACCGATGGTGCTACTGGGTAATCACGGCCCCTTCGCCTGGGGAAAAAACGCAGCGAAGGCAGTATACCACAGCCGGGTGCTGGAAGAGATCGCCCGGATGGCCCAGCTGACCCTGCAGATTAACCCGGCAGCCCCCCGCCTTAAAGAAACGCTCATCCGAAAGCACTACAACCGAAAACACGGAAAAAACGCCTACTACGGCCAATAGAAATAAAAGAACCATGAAAACCACCAATAAACAACTCTGGTTTATTACCGGAAGTCAACACCTTTACGGACCGGAAGCCCTGCAAAAGGTAGCTGAACACGCGAAAACTGTTGTTGCAGGAATAAATGACCAGGCCAATCTTGCCGTAACTTTAGTGGCGAGCAAAGTGGTAACTACTCCTGATGAAATACTACAAGTATGTCTTGCCGCGAATACCGAGGCCAACTGCATTGGGGTGGTCCTCTGGATGCATACTTTCTCTCCGGCGAAGATGTGGATCCGGGGCCTGAACAGTCTCACCAAGCCCATTTGCCACCTGCACACCCAGTTCAATGCCGAGATTCCCTGGGAAAGCATCAATATGGACTTCATGAACCTGAACCAGTCAGCCCACGGCGACCGGGAATTCGGTTTCATGATGACACGTATGCGCCGGAAACGGAAAGTTATTGTGGGCCACTGGCAGGACCCGCGCGTTCAGCAAAAGCTGGGGGCCTGGTCGCGCGTTGCCCTGGGCTGGGCGGAGTTTCAGTCACTCAAGGTAGCGCGGCTCGGAGACAATATGCGTCAGGTGGCGGTAACGGAAGGCAATAAAGTCTCCGCAGAACTCCGCTTTGGCTTCAGTGTCAATGGCTATTCCATCGAAGACCTGCTGGCCCACCGCGAAGCGGCCACTGCCACTGCCCTCCAGCAACTCATCGAAGAGTACGAAGCCAGCTACACCCTCGCGCCTGGTTTACAGGCCGGCGGTGCCCAGCGGGAATCTTTGCTGGAAGCGGCCCGTATCGAGCTGACCCTGAAGTCTTTTCTGGAGGAAGGCGGCTTCGGCGCCTTTACCGATACCTTCGAAAACCTGGGGGCGCTGAAACAGCTGCCGGGCATTGCGGTACAACGGCTCATGGCCCAGGGGTACGGCTTTGGCGGGGAAGGCGACTGGAAAACGGCAGCCTTACTCCGCTGCATGAAAGTGATGGCCACCGGCCTGGAGGGGGGCACCTCTTTTATGGAAGACTATACGTATCACTTCACGCCGGAAAAATCGTACGTCCTGGGCTCCCACATGCTGGAAATATGCCCCTCCATTGCCAGTGGACGGCCCAGCTGCGAAATCCACCCGCTGGGCATCGGCGGTAAGGAAGACCCCGTTCGCCTGGTATTTGATGGACAGGCCGGTCCTGCCCTGAATGCCTCCCTGATCGACCTGGGCGACCGCTTCCGCCTGATCGTAAACGAAGTGGAAAGCATCGCCCCGCTGCAATCCTTGCCGCACCTGCCGGTAGCCCGGGTTTTGTGGGATGCCAAGCCGAACCTGGACGTGGCCGCCACCTCCTGGATCCTGG
>JAUIIF010000714.1 GCA_030431945.1 Bacteroidia bacterium
CCGGCTTACCTGCGGGTGGTCCGGGAGTTGTGTGACCGGCACGGCCTGTTGTTGATCTTTGATGAGATCGCCACGGGATTCGGGCGTACGGGGACGCTTTTTGCGGCTGAACACGCAGGGTTTACGCCGGACATCATGTGCCTGGGCAAAGCGCTGACGGGTGGGTACCTGTCGTTAGCGGCGACGATGTGTACGGATGCCGTGGCGGATACCATCGGGCAGAGCGAGGTCAGGGTCATGATGCACGGCCCGACCTTTATGGGTAATCCGCTGGCCTGTGCCGTGGCCGTAGCGAGTATCGACCTGCTGCTGGCTTCGGGTTGGCAGGCGAGGGTGGGGGAGCTGGCCAGACAACTTACCCTGCACCTGCGCCCCGCCGCCCAACTTCCGCAAGTGAAAGACGTGCGCGTCCTGGGCGCCATTGGGGTGATCGAGACCTACGCGCCGGTCAACGTAAGCAAAATACAGGCCCATTTCGTGGAGCAGGGGGTGTGGGTGCGGCCCTTCGGCACGCGGGTGTACGTGATGCCGCCGTACGTGGTGACGGAGGAGGAAGTGCGGCAACTGTGCGCAGCGATGGTCGCCGGCGTGGCGGGCGAAGTGTACGACTGAGGGCGCAGCGCCAATCCGAACAGGTGCAACTTCAGCAGGGGGCGCGGCCGCAGGTGCGAGGCACGCAGAAGGGGCAAAAAAAAGCCTCCGCCGGCACTGGATAATTCCGGTAATTACCCTAATTTAGGGCGTTGCTTTTTGCTTCAACACCACTGAAAACCCACACATACTGCACCGACGGATGGAGGGCGAAGCCGTATGTAAACGCATATAAACGTTTTTATTCGATTAAAAAACGAATGTCTCCAGCAGGCCACCGTTGTTTTGTGCGAAACGCAAGTATGGAACGCCTTTATATTCGTCTGCACCGGCAGAGTGGATACCCTTATTATTCTTTCCGGCCCCGTGGCTACATCGATGGATTTTTCGAACGTACGGCCGGTATACCGGGAATTAACTACGATAATACCCAACGGCGACTGACGGCCCCGGCGCGGGAAGAAACGCTTAGTGCATTGCGACAGCTGTTCGGTCAGGAGTCACTCATCTGGGAGGAAGACAATGCGGCGGTTCAGACGTATCAGCCAGCTCCTGCCGGTAAGCGGCGGCCGGTAAAGCCGGCACCTTACCAACCTGCTGCCCGGGAAATAGCCAAACACTGGCAGGACGCCCTGCACCGGACGGAGGAGCAACTGAAAGTAAAGCGTTACAGCTGGCGGACCGTAAAGAGTTACCTGGCGCATCTGCGGACGTTCTTTGCAGATCACGGTCATCTGATCCTGGACCAGGTGACGAGTGAGGTTATCCGCTCCTACATTGTGCACCGGACGGAGGCGGGGAATTACGCCGAGGCTACCCAAAATCAATTGCTGAGTGCCATCAAATTTTGGCTGGAGCAGGTAGAGGGGAGGGAGAAGGCTTTTTATCAGCTGCGGCCTAAGAAAAAGAAGCAGCTACCGCAAGTGTTGAGCGTGGAGGAGGTGGTCAGGCTACTGAACGCCGTGGGTAATATTAAGCACCGCTGTATTCTAAAAACGATTTACAGTGGCGGGCTGCGACTGAGTGAAGTGACTAATTTGCGCATTGCGGATATTCATACGGACCGAATGCAGCTATTCATCCACGGTGGCAAGGGAAAGAAAGACAGATATACTACCCTTTCGAATGGCTTACTGACAGAATTAAGGGCTTATTTTCTGGAATACCGTCCTACCTACTGGTTATTTGAGGGGCAGTCCGGTGGCCAGTATGCTAACCGCAGCGTACAAGCCATTCTCAGAAAGGCCGTGACGGCAAGTAAGGTGAATCCTTATACTACCGTACATACCTTACGCCACAGTTATGCGACGCACCTGCTTGAGCAAGGAACAAGTTTGCGGCATATTCAGGAGTTGCTGGGGCACCAAAACAGCTCCACCACAGAAATCTACACCCACGTTTCCAACGTGGAGAAACAAAGAATTATCAGCCCGTTGGATCGTTTGGAGGGCCTGGACTGAGTGGCGGGTACAGTTGATATTTTGGGCATATACGTAACAGTCTAGCTGCCTGTTTTCAATATCGCGCAATGCGTATTCACTTAGGATATTGGGCATACACGTAATTTTTTTTGTGCTTAAGTGGTGATTTTAAGGGGTTTGGGTGGTAGATTTGGACACCAACCCATATCTTGTTTTCACGCAATTCGTGTAACACGTTGTTGGGCGAAATGGACCTTTTTGGCTCCGTTCGTATATTGAAATAAGCTTTTTGTCTTTAAAAAAGTAAAGAAAACTATGATACCGTTCATTTTATAATATAAAAATGGAAGTTGCTCTTTTTAAATTGAAATTTTTTCTTGGTATCAAGAAGATGAACAATAAATCAATCAAAGAATTGATGATTGATAAGAGATATAACTGCTTGTCATTCTTGCTTAAGAAATGTAAATACCATAAACAAAGATCAGAAATCTTAC
>JAUIIF010000052.1 GCA_030431945.1 Bacteroidia bacterium
AAGTATAGGGGTCAGGCCGCTCGTCCGCGGAGGCGCGACGAAGGAGCTGACACGTCGGCCGAGGGGCGGTCTGCAGGCACTCCCCGTCTGCGGGCAAGTCGGAGGCACCCCCGTTCGGCGGACGAGTCAGGTCGCTGCGCTCCCGCCTCGGCCGACGAACTATGGCTTAACCCTTGCACCTGCGTCCGCGCCAAAAAAATCGTGGGAGCCCCCACGTGTAAGCGCACTTGTGCCGTTATCAGCACCAGAAGCAATGCTATACCAGCCCTTCTTTCTGCAAGGCCTTGTAGAGATTGTCGAGGACGCCGTTGACGAACTCCCGGCTTTTATCGGTGGAATACGTTTTGGAGATGTCGACGTACTCGTTCATGGTTACTTCTGCCGCAATTTTCGGGAATTGCAGAAATTCTCCCATGGCCATCTTGATCAGGATCATGTCAATGATGGCGACCCGTTCAGCGTCCCAATTCTGCAATACGGTTTTAATGCGCTCCAGGAGCTGATCGTCAGCTTCAACGACAAACTTTAAGAGCGGACGCCCGAAGTCGGCAATTGCTTCACCATGACTTTCGTAGGCCAGGTAAAAGTTTTGCTCCAAGGGCATTGCCTTGATGGTCTTTTTGATGGCGCCGATTACCAGACTCTTATCTTCTTTCCAGAGGGGGAAATGGTCTTCGACCATGTTCAGGAACAAATCCTGGCCCTGCAACCATTTGTACAGTTTCAGCAATACCTGAATGGTGGGAGCCTGCCCCATATCGTCGCCGGCAAGGTAGGCCTGGTGCGCCTCCGTTTGCAGAAACTCCCGGTAAAGGGATTGAATCTGATCCGCATCGATCATACTCTTCACACCGTAAGTGTCGTAGATCCTGGAAAGCTCGACGTTGTCGGAAAGGGAGCGAACGGAGAGGTTGTTCGCCAGCATGGCCTTAAAGGCTTTATCCTCAGCCGTGGGGCGGAACTTCGTTTGCCTGGTAGCCAGATCGTGCTTGGCGTATTCGCACACCCGCTGAATAATCAACAGGTTCAGCAGGTAAAGCTGAAAGGAAGACCGGACGAATTGTAAGAGCAGGGAATCGTAAGCCTTGTGACTTTTCAGCTCCTGCCGCTGGGCGGCGTAGAGGACCTGCATAATCTTGATTCGTACGTTACGGCGACTCAGCATTGGGGCAATTTTTCAAGGGAAACCCGACCAATACGCGTTTCCGGGTGCAAAGCAACAAAATCTTTACCGTATCTGCAGCCTGCAGACGGTCAGGACGATCATTTTTTTCCGGGTGACCCTCAATTATTTCAGGTCCGCTGCCTGGATTTCGGCGAAAGAGGGCAGTTGTTTGTGGTGCCACTTGTTGAGGATGACCCCGTCTTTCATCAGGACTACCCCCGGATTGGATCGGATAATTGTCTTCAGCATGATGTCATCCCCCCGCCAGAACGGGTAGCTGGCCCCTACGGTCGTCCGGAAATCATTGATGGCAGCATCGTCATTGAATTTGGTGAGGCCATAAACTTTGTGGCCGGCAGCCAGGGCGGCCGTTGCCACGGGCTGAATGTCTTCCTGCCATTTTTCGAGGTAGCCTTCATCCCAATTCCCCTGTTCTCCTT
Source organism: Bacteroidia bacterium (assembly GCA_030431945.1). GTDB lineage: Bacteria > Bacteroidota > Bacteroidia > Chitinophagales > Saprospiraceae > Neolewinella. Next base: position 1,606 of record JAUIIF010000052.1, read on the forward strand.
TGAGTTTAAAGGCCACGATCAGGAAAGAATAACCGTCGTCTTCGAGGAGCGCCGGAATCGGATCGTCTCCCTGTTCGTCTGACATTTCAAAGTCACTGATCTTCGTAGGTTCAATGGCCGGCTCGGAGTTAATCTGTTCGTATTCCCACGCTTCTTCCGGATAGTCTTTATAGACTTTCAGGAACTCGTCCGTCGTCAGGGCAACTTCCCGTCCGTCCGTTTTATTGACCATATTATAGCCCAGCGTGGTAACGGAGGCGGCGGCGTCCATTTCAGCCTGTTTAACGGCCTTTACGTCGGTATTGACCTTGAAGGGGCGGAAATCCTGGCCGGGGATGTCCCAAACGTAATTACTCATGCCATAAATCAGGGTGATTACGGCCAGGGCACCCATCGCCAGGTGACGGCTTTTGACGGATCCCAGCTGGTGCATTTTCTTATAGCCCAACAGGAAGATGAAGGCGGGGATAAGCAGGAAAACATCTTTCATGAAGCTGGTGAACGGTTCGAGCTTGATGAAGTCCCCAAAACAGCCACAGTCCGTCACCTTCATATTCGACTCGGCAAATTCCCCCCAGGAGCCGAAGGAGAAGAAATTCACGCCGGAAGGCACGTAGCCGGTAAGGAAAGTAAAACCGGTGAGGACCGTGAAAAAGGCAACGATCAGGAAAAAGAGCCAGGCCGTGAGTTTAGGACGGAAGCCAATGATGAGGGCCAGGCCCAGGATGATTTCCAGGACAATCATAAAAACGGAGAACCCCACACTGTACTCCGCCAGAACGGGAAACAGCGGGGCGAGGAAACTCAGGGCCGTATCCGCAAAGGTGCTTTGGAATTCCGCAAAATATTGCTCCATCTTGTAGGCCGTACCCAGGGGGTCAACGGCTTTCACGTAGCCGGAAAAGAGGAAAAGGGCCCCGGTCCAGTTCTGCAGGAAGCTCAACAGTAAGCTGTCTTTATGCTTGAGCAGAAAATAGGTCAGGCCGGTCAGGACCAGTGCTGCAATAGTAATGATGATAAGAATAGTCGTCAGCGTCATAACAAATGCCTTTTACGGATGGATGGCGAAGGTACTACACCAAATCCGCTGTTGGGTTGCGGTAGGATTGTCAATGGGTTGTTAAGCCTGTATTTACGGGGTTTCGCCGTCTTTTTGCCACCCGCTGCGCGGGTGGTAGCTGGCTAACGGGGGCCAACCTCCCGGTTCAACTGGGCCGAGAGGACAGAGGGGTCTTTTCGTAAGAAATCCAAGAGCTCTTCCGCCGCCATCACGTTGGGGTCCGCCGTGATCAGGTAATAAGCGCTGTTTGGGGAAATACGGTTTTTTAAGGCCACGTTCTGCTTCCCGTAAGCTATGATCCACGCCTCCGCAGTAACACCGTCCGCCAGTTGTACAATGATCTCCTGGCGTTCCTGGCTGGCTACCGGCCGGCGGATCAGGCCGCGGATGGTATCCGACACTTGCCGGTAATCGGGCAAATGTGCCAATCGCGCCAGGGAAGCGTCGAGGTCCTGCAGCTCTTTTGGCGCAAAATCTTTGAAGGAAGTCTCGTAGCCGGTTCCCGCCGCGTCGTAATAGGTCATGGTAACGGTGGGGGCATCAGGAATTTCCCCCCGGAAAGACCGGGGGTAGTTGGGGAAGTCGGCCCGCTGAAAACTGTCCAGCAGCGCCACGATCTTTCTCCGGTCGATGTTCTTCTGCCAGGTTCCCGGACGATCAGTGAACCGCTCCCCCTGAAACAGAAGCAGGCCATTATCGTACAGGTTGAGGGTATAGACTTCACAGCGGCCGTAACAACTTCCCCGGTGATAGCTCACGCGCAGATTGTATTTATCCGCATTTCCGGCTTGCGGACCAAGAATGGCACTGGGGTCGCAGGCCGTAAAGGAAAGAAGGATCATTAAGCCAAACAACGCTGACGTGTAGGGAAGTGGATGTTTCATAGTGCTAAATTTAGCCGTAAAATTGGTTGGTCACTAAGAGAATAGCCAAGGCAGTTTCAAGCAGATGAAAATCGTCGGCCCGCGTCATTAGCGGGTGGGGGCTGTAGCGTAAGCCGTGCAGTGAGCTGATTGCGTGGCGGGCGGCTTCGCGACCGTTGATCAAAGGGGGGGGAGGACTCCCCAATATCTCAACGGACACTCGGGCAGCAGCCCGGTACGGAAGCAGGGTGGTACTGGTGTTTCGGCCGGCGGGCACTTTTGCGATTACGCTGACTGGAATAGCCTGGCTGCGCTGTTCATTACCTTGTGTGTCGGGTAAAATCAGCCTCCGGCCACTTACTCCGTTACCGTAATGATGACTTCCGTCCGCCGGTTAGCCTGGAGCGCTGCCTGGGTGATTCCGTTGGTGACCGGGTCAAAGAAACCCCGGCCGGCAATGGTCAGCTTCCGGGGAGACATTCCGTAATTAATGAGTTGTTGGGCCACATTGATGGCCTTGTCAGTACTGTCTTCGTAGGCCCGCTTTGCATTCGGGTTACTGGTGTCGGTATGGCCGACGATGAGGGCCTCGGCAGCCGCCTGGTTGCGCAGAATTCCGGCCATGCCGCGGAGGAGGTTCTGGCCGTTAGGGCTGACGGTATAGCCGTCAGACATCAGAATACTTTCGGAGAGGGTTATCCGTAGTTGGTCAATTCCTTCGTTTTCAATACTGAAGGCCGTTGCGGGATAAGTTGAAAACAGCTGATTCAGCCCATTCTGAATTTCGTTGACCCGTAGCGCTACGTTCTGTGATTCGGACAAAGCTGCACGCGTGACGTCCGTTCCGTAGGCTTGTGGTGCTGCCGGCGAAGTGCCGTAAGAACTTGGCGTAGTGCCACCGGCCGGAATGTAATCCCCTTCAATGCGGGCAATGGCCTCCTCGCGGGCCCGCAGGTCTATTTCAAGTTGCCGCAGTTCTGCTTCCCGCTCGGCCACGGCGGTTGTCCGTTCAGCCAGGCTTTGCTGCAACCCACTTACCTGGGTGCCGTTTTCGTTCAGCATTTGCTGGCTCTGGCCCAACAGCTCTTCGTAGCGCTCGCTCAGCGACTGGTAACTCTGATTGAGAGCAATGTTGGTGGCTTTTAAAGACTCTACCTGCCGGATCCGCTGCTCCAGTTCATTACCCGTCAGGTCTACCTCATCGTAAGAAGAAATGGCCCGCTGGTCTTCCAGGCTGTCGGCCAGCAAAGTCTGGCTGCGGTAATAATTGCGCTCCGTTTCCAGCGCAGCGTACTGCGTTTTGGGAACGCAGGAAAAGAAAATAGCCGCAAGAAGGAGTATCGGGAGGAGAAGACGTTTCATGGGTTGTTGTTAGTTTGGTGGAATTGTTTTTCCAAATATGCGCCTAAAAGTAGGATAATTCACCGAAGTTTGCCGTTCCGAAATTTAAAGACATGACCTCACGCCCCCTCACTTTCGAAAAAAGAATCATGAAATTCAGCCCTTACTTACTGGCTTTTGTAGCCATATTCCTTGCTTTTGCCTGTAGCAACGCGGCTACCGGTTCCAGCAGTGGGGAGACCATTACCGGTGAAGTCAACCAGCGGGAACCCCTGCGCCTGGAGCCGGCCGAAGAAGAAAAGGCCAAACCCGCCCTGGCCCTCCGCATGGGAACGGCTAAGGCAGCCCAAGGCGCCAGGGTCTGCCTGCCCGTGGAAACCACGGGGCTTACGCAGTTGCTGGGCTTTCAGTTTACCATGCGTTTTGACAGCGCCGCGCTGCGTTTCGAAACTTTCCGGGCCATCAACCTGCCGGGATACTCAAGCAGTAATTTTGGTACCCGTTTTGCCGACCGCGGTTACCTGTCGACCCTGTGGTCAGACCCCAGCCTCCAGAGCGTGAGTATGCCCGCAGGCCACAAGATCTTTGAAGTCTGCTTCACGAACCTGATGGACAAAGGGCAAAGCGCGGAAGTGAAGTTTCAGGACGGACCAACTTACTTCGAAGTCGTTGGTGCCGACATGAAACCCCGCAGGTTGGTCTATGCCAACGGTAAAGTGACGAGCAAGTAGAGCAACTGCAAAAGCTCGGAAAACTTACTTGATGGTCACCGTAAAACCGGGAATTTTGTAGCGGCTCTTCAGGTCTGCGGCGTAATTCTTGGCACTGTCCGCCGTCTGAAATGGCCCCAGGATGATTTTGTAAACGGAGGCCGGACCAGTACTTACCCGTTCAAGCAAAATATTGTCAAACCACTTACTCTGCAACTCGGTGACCTTGGCCATAGCGCCTTCCAGGTCTTTAAAACTTCCGACCTGAACCCCGTGGTTGCCTCCCGTTGGCTTCAGTAATGCTATTTTGTAAACGCCAGGACCAAAGGTCGCCTCACGTACCGCTTCCTGCTGGCTGACCTTGGTAGCCTTTACTTCGGCAGCTGCCGTGGAGACGGTGGGAACCGGGGTAGTGGTGACCACGGGGGCGGGGGCAGGTGCTGGCTCACGGCTGGTGGGCGCGGCCGCAGGTGCAGGGGAAGTTTCCGGAAGCGCAGGGGTGCGTTCGGCCGGGACGGGAGCTGGTTGCACGGGCTCCGGCGTAGTCGTTTCCTCCAGCAGGCGGGCTTCTTCTGCCGGGTTGATGCTTTCCGCAGCAGTCGTGATGGCCCGGCCCGGCTGATCGGGCGTAGAGAGTAAGGTCAGCTCCACCTGTACCGTAGTCCGGCCAATCATGCCCAGGTTGGCTGCCGCCCGCTCACTGAGCTGAATGATTCGTCCGGAAATAAAAGGCCCTTCGTCAATGATGCGCACCTCTACGGTTCTGCCGTTTTCCATATTCTCTACCCGGACTACACTGTTCAAGGGGTAAATCCGGTGCGCTGCCACCAGGTCATTGCTGTTGTAGGTAACGCCGTAGGCCGTTTTTGCACCTTCAAATTGCTTACTGTAATAACTGGCCAGGCCGTTTTCTTTATCCCCCACCAGTTGGGCGGAGAGAAGGCTGGAAAACAACAGGCTGATGGAAAGGAGTAATAATGGTCGCATAAATAATTGGGTGGTTTGAAAATAACGGTTTTGCAGTCGCGTCCCTACGGGCAGAGATCCTGGCCGGGAAAGTGCCGGACCAGTAACCCGAAAAACGCATTTCCCTCACTACCGCAAAAAGGGTAATCTGAGGAAACGTACCGCCCCGAGCCTGCACTGCTGCGTGTGGTGCCTACGTATTGATACGTTGCAAGGAGAAACGTTTTCTTTAAGGGTTTTGGTTCGTACAGCAGGAAAGAAGGCGCATTTTGTCTTCCTCCTTTGCTCCGCAAGCTTTCCTTGCACCTGCGTGCGCGCCCGCTAAAAAGCTGACGGGTAAAGAGGAAGGGGAGCCTCCCCGCAGGTAAGCTCCCCTTCAAGTATGCCGTACCGGCTTGCGGTTATCGGATCACGGTAACGTCACCACGGATGATGTCCCCTTCTCCAACGTCCAGGCGGAGGATGTAGTAATACGTTCCTTCCGGAATCAGGGCACCGGTAGAGCTCGTACCATCCCAGTCATTGTTGTAGGGCTTGGCTTCGTAGATGATGTCTCCCCACCGGTTGAAAATGATGATTTCGTTGTTCGGGAACTCATCGGGCCGGAGGTTCAGAATTTCGAATTCAAACCGGTCGTTCATGCCATCGCCGTTTGGCGTAATGGCATTGTATACATCCGGGTTGGCACCGTCGGCCTCTGCGCGGATGGTCAGCGTGGCCTGGGAGCAAAGGTCCGGACAGGTATTGCTACAAACCTCGTAAGTAACGGCCGTAGATCCCGTGAAGCCAAGCGGTGCTTCGAAGGTCACGTCCCCGTTAAGGTCTACGATGATCTCTCCGAATTCCGGCTGGGTAAGTAGGGTAACCGTTACGGGACCGGTACGCTGGTCGTTCGTCAGCAGGTTAACGGAACCGATGTTGTCCGTACCCCCTACTTCCAGGACGTCGTTATTCGCGATGGGCGTTTCTTCCGGTCCGATTCTGACGGTATCGGCACTGTAGTTCTCACAGCCCATTCCGGCAGAGAGGGTCCAGACGAGGGACAGCCCATCCCCGATTTCCGTAATCGTAGCGTTGTTGTTTTCTGCCGTCCAGACGGAGCCCTCATCGTTGAAGGCCGTCCAGACACCACTCGTGCCTGCAGGCAGGTTACCCATTACGGAAATGGGCGGGGAGCAGGCCGTGAAGTCTGCGGGCAGCATCGCTGCCGCTTGCTCGTTCAGGGTTACGGTGGTAACCGAAGTGTCCGCACAGCCGTTACTCAGGTTGGTGATGATGAGCTGGTAGGTGCCGGGGCCGCCGACGAAAGGCCGGTCCGTATTTGTCTCCCCCACAATTTCTCCGCCATCGCTGGCGCTCCACTCGTACAGAATGCCGGCTCCCGGTGCCGGGGTACTGGCTGATCCGTCCAGCTGGGGCATTTCGCCACAATCTATGGAGATGGGGTCCCCGGCCTGGGCAAAGGGCGTGTCGAGCGCTGCCTCGACCCTTACCGTATCCCGCACGGTACAGCCTGAGCCATCCGTTACGGCCAGTTCGTAATCACCAGGACCGTCCACCGCCACGATCAGGGAGCCGGTGGGCGGGGTTACGTTGTTGCCGCTGAGGCTGGTCCACACGATGTTTTCCTGCGGTGCACTGTTCAGTTCGGAGCCGGAGGCATCAATGGTAATGGTAGCGTTGTTGCAGTCGAAACTGTCCGGTTGCATAATCGCCAGGGTTGCAATGCTGTCGATCAGGTCTTCTACACGAATAACCACCGTTTCGACACAACTCGTGGCCGGATTGATGACCACGGCATTGTACGTTCCGCCAGTGGTTACCGTAATGCGGTTGGTATCCGCAGGATGTTCCATATTGCCGCCTGACCACTGAATATTGTAATCGTTAGGCTGGTCCAAGATGTTGATTCCGATCACCGTTTCGCGGGTCTCACAATCCAACTGCATTCCTGGGACTGCTTCCACGTTCGGGAATACCCTGGAATCAGTGATGATGACATCCCGGAAGTTGCTACAGTTGGTAATGCGGTTAGTGATGGTGAGCCGGTAAACCCCGGCAGTACGCACCCGCAGGGTATCATTGCCCTGGGTAGCGGGCGTTTCTCCATCCGTGATGTTCTCCCAGACGTATTCGAACTCTGGTCCCTGAGCGGAGGCTGCGGCATCGATGATGGCCGGGCCGCCCTCACAGGTAATGTCGAGACTGTTTTGGCGGAAAGACACGAAGGGTGGTCTGGCTGCATCATCCAGCACGAGAACGGAGTCCACGGCAGTACAGCCAGTGACCGGGTTCGTGATGTTTACGAGGTGAACACCGGGCTCTCCCGTGCGTACCGACTGCGTCGTTCCAATTTCCGTGCCGGAGGGGTCCAGCCAGGTGTAACCGTAGTCGGGGCTGCCGGGGTTAGAAACCCGCAGGACAACTTCGGTAGGATCGCACCCAAGTCCGCGAATGGTATCCGCAAGCTCGTAAGTAGGGAAGCCTACGGGGGCGGAGATGACTACCGAGTCGACGGCAGAACACCCCGTGATCGTGGATGTCGCTTCCAGAAGGTAGGTACCGGGCTGAGCGACGATGATGGATTGTGCGGCTCCCATCTCAATGGCCTCTCCGTTGATGAACCACTGATAGCTCAGCTCATCGTCGGTAGCGATGGAGGCACTTCCGGTTAGCTGAAGGTCATCCACACAGGTAAGCATCATCTCGTCTCCTGCTTCTACTACCGGTAAAATGGCATCGCTCACTTCGATGGTGGCACTGTCCCGGCAGGCTCCGTTAGCCACTACGACCTGGTAAGTACCCGGCAGGATTACGCGGGGGGTCGGAAGATCCTGATCGGTGATAACTACCCGTCCGTCGGGGGTCGTCCAGCTGTAGCGGGTGTCTTCCCCGACGTTGGTGTAGGTGATGTTATCGAGAACCAGCGTATCCATATTACAATTGACGGCGTAGGTCTCGTTGAACGTAATGGTCGGAACTCCCCGGCTCGGGACCACACTGACGGTATCAATGCGGCTACAGCCGGTAACGGTGTTTTCCAGGTCGACCACGTAGGTGCCAAGATCGCTGGTCATGAAGGTGTTGCTGGCGCTGAGCGGCGCATCGGTTCCGGATAGCCTCCAGGTATAGACTACATTTTCTTCTTGCTCACCGATGGAAAGCAGGAGTGGGCTGCCGTCACAATTGAGGGCGGCTTCCGTCGGCAGGGTACTGTTCGGCAGGTTGTTTTCGTCGCGGACAATAACCACGTCTTCTGAGCTGCACATCAGGGTAGTGAAGGTTACGGTAAGCCGGTAACGACCGGGTTCCGGAACACATACTTCCTGCGTAGTGCCCACTTCTTCCAAAGCGGTGCCGTCGGTAGCGATGCGCTCCCAGAGGTAAGCTACGGCCGCGCCGGTGCTGGAGCCTTCACCGGTGAGCGTGAGACATTCTCCGTTACAGGTAATGGCCGTATCCCGGCCGGCAACGGCGACGGGGTTCATGGCGGGTTCCACGATGACGGTATCCCGGCTGGAACAGCCGGCAGCACTGGTGACGTCAAAAATGTAGGTACCCGGATCGTTTACCAGGGTGGTAATGTTGCCGTCGCCGGCAACAACACCATTGCTTACGAAGCGCGTACCGTTGCCATCGGGTAGCACCAGGAACAGGTCCCAGTCCACGCCCGTATTGTTTCTGCCTCCGATCAGGGCCGCCGGGGCGTCGCCGCAGGAAAGCATGGCGTCATCGCCGGCGTCGGCTACTGCCGCATTATCCGGGTTGACGCCAACTTCAATGGAGCCACTGATTTGTAGTCCGCTGCTGTTGTAAATGACGTAATCCTGCATGCCCGGCAGCAGGCCGCCGACGCTGCCGTTGTTGCCAAAGCGGATGGGGCTGGAAGTCCGGATGGTGATGTCCTCATTATTTGGCCGCGTCGCGGTCTCGAAGATGATCATACCATCAGCGGCGTCTGCACAACTGGCAGCAACGGTGCTGATGTTGAGCAGTACGAGCCGGTCCTGAATACAAATTTCGCCGGTCCGGTAAATAATGCTGCCGGGGCCGGTAGCGGTGGTCGTGGCGGGGGTGGAGGCATCCGTGGGGGTTACTTCCGTACAACCATCCTCTGCTTTCGTGTCAAAGCAAATTTCGAATACCTGCACGGTATCCTGGTCAACGATGTTGAGTCCTCCGGGATTGGCGGTAGACCAATTGAGGTCGATGCGGCCCAAGGCTGCACTGGCAACGTCGAAATCAGGTATCGTCAGCCCCGCCCAGTTACCGGAAAGGTTGACGGAAGCGAAGGACATAACCGTTGGGTCAAAATTAAAGGCAGCAGCTACCTGTACTACATCCGTGAAGCGGGTAACGCTGACGGGGACGCAGACCTGGTCATTCACAAAGCCTCCCGTATCACCCACGATGAGGCCGAAACCATTCGGGAAAAGTACACATCCCTCACCGTTAAATGCTTCGACGTTGACGGAGTTACCTTCACTCTCAGTGGTAACCACAGTTGTTGGAATGAAGTCCGCAATACCCAAAATCGTACAGTCGCCGGGGGCGGCGCCTTCCTGGGCGCGGTAACAAAGAGTACCCAGCGAGCCGCCGTCCGGAACGGTGATGGGGCCGCTGCCGTTGGGCAGGGTTATTTGCAGCAGTCCGGGGGCAATTTCAATGGCATTGAGGCCCGGGAAGGCCGGCGCAAAACTCCGGTAATCAAACAGCGCATTCGAAAGCGAAACGTAGATGGTGGCTTCCGTTACGTTGGTAAAACCCGTGACTTCCAATTCAAAACAATTGTCCTGCGTGCTGTTAAAGCCGATGTCCGGAAAGGTTACGGCTACTCCGGGCGGCTGGTTAACGGTAATCACACAGTTAGTCGGATTGATGCCGTCGAAAAATCCCTGGGTGGCAGACTCAATATTGTTCCGGAAATCGGAAACGACAATCGGGCTGGTGCCTCCGAAGCCGATGGCGTTGAAACAGACGTCGAAAACGTTATCTCCAGCGGTCAGGGTCCTGGTTTGCCCGGGGCGGGTATTCCAGTCGAAGCCAAGGATACCGTTCCCAGTCTGGTCGTAATCAAAATCGCCGTTGGTGCTGGCGTCAATGCCCAGGGTAGCGTTCCGGTTACGAATGGCTACGAACTCCAGGATGTCCGGATCCCAGTTGATCAGGTAGTCGATATCCGTCATGTCGACAAAATCGCTGCCTGCTTCAATCGTTACGCATACTTCGGTGTCTCCGAAGTTCACCGGATCGGTCGGGCAGGAAACAATGACGTCAAACCCATCGGGGTTACAGTTGTCCACCCGCAAACGGGTGCCACCGGCAATGACCGGCAGGGCCGCGAGCGCAGCACCGTCACCGTTGGCGTCAAGCGGACGGGTGACCATGCCGGGGTTGGTAACAATTTCACCTACCGTGATGTCCGTACGGTCACCACATTCACCCACTACTTCAAAACATACGGTTACCAGCGTCGTGCCGTCGGGCAGGGTTTGGGGGTTGTCCGGGAAAGGCGCCCAAACGCCGTACAGGCTGCTGCCGCGGAAGAGATTGTAGCGGCCATCGGTATTTTGAAACAGGTCGGTATTAGCCGTTGCGGACACCGAGCGGATGACCGTACTATCGAATTGAAGGCCAAACTGGTATCCTTTGATGGCTTCGAATCCGGATTCTGCCACGACATCGACACAGTAGGTGTCGCCGGGAAGGTAAATGCCCTGCACGTCGGGAATGGATAAGGTGAGGGGCTTGACGCCGATCGTTACCGAGCCGGATTCATCCCCGGGGAAAGCGTCATTGCCGGCAATACACTGCGGCGGCTTATTGAAGATGATGTCAACGGAATCATCAACGCCATCAAAGGGGTCATCGTCCGGCTTGTTGAAGAACTCCACCACGTGGTTGGTCGCTACGGGGCCGGTGATGTCAAAACATATCTCAAACAAAGTCGCCCCGTCATCAAGGGTAACGGTGCCTGCTGCATCACCACAAGACCCGCCGTCGGCATAATTACCCCACTGCACGGTAATAAGACCGGCAGCGACGTAATCAACGACGTTAAAGTCCTCCATGCCAAAGAAGGGAATAGAAGGGTTGAGGTTCTGGACCCGATTAAAGGTGAGGGCGCCGCCATCCTGCTGGGCTTCCCAACGAATGGCAAAGCTGAACTCAACGCCCGAGGAAAAGTTGATGGCCGTAATGGGCATACAAATGGTGGAACCGGAGTTGGCAAAAGTGTCCGGAATAATAAAGGTGGTGGAATTGGAGGTCTGTGCGAAAGCAGTTGCGCCGCAGAGTAGTCCGAAAACCAGGTATAGATACCGCATGGGTAAAGATCTTAGAAAGATAACGTGGGATGTGAGATTGAATAAGGGGTGTTACCAGCAGCAATTATTACACGAACGGCTCAAATTGCAAGGTGGAAACAGGACCCGGAACTTTTAGCGCGCCAGCGCTACGGCAATTTGCAATTCGTGCGTACCGCCAACGCTGGGGCCGAAGCTACTGAACGAGTAGTCATAGCCGTAGCCGATCCGGAAGTTGGTGTCGCCACCGTAAGACTGGCCTACGTTGATACCGGCTTCAAAGTGAAAGTTGCCGGCAGTACTGAGCCCCATACCCATGTAGGGGGCACTCGGTAACTGGTACCGGACGGTAAGGTCGGCGTTGAAGGGGGCCCCTTCAACGTACTTGATCCAGCTGCTTACTTCCAGCCAGCTGTCGTTACCGGTAAACCAGTACCAACCAGCCATACCGTAGTAATGGCGGACGCGCTGCACGTCGAATTCACCGTTGTCGTTCTGGTACGTCAGGTCAAAGCCCAACATCTGAGGAATGGAAACTCCCCCGTAAAGCAGGTGGTCGTTGCCTACGTAATTGTACGCGTATACCCCCAGGCCAATGTCCGGATGGCTCTGGCTCTGATCAACGCCGGCCAGCGGATCGTTAATGTCCTGCACCGTCAGCATGCTGCTGCGTACCCGGTAGCCGACGTATCCGGCAGAGAGCCCG
>JAUIIF010000715.1 GCA_030431945.1 Bacteroidia bacterium
CCTGCCATCAGCGAGGCCTCCGGCCTCAGCATCCGGGGAGACACCTTTACCTGGCACAACGATAGCGGCGACGGACCGGTACTGTACACCACGGACCAGCACGGCACCCTCCTGCGCCAAACGACCCTGGCCGCCACGGCCCGGGACAACGAGGACCTGACCCGGGACCCTGCCGGAAATTTCTACCTGGGCGACTTCGGGAACAACCGGGGCCAACGCCGGGAAATGCAAATTTATCGTTACGAGCCGGACAAGGAGCGGACGGATACGATTCACTTCACCTTTCCCGGCCAGGACGGCCGGGGGCGCGACCATCCCGGTAACCCGGATTGCGAAGCCATGGTCTACCACGCAGGACAGTTGCACCTGTTCACCAAAGATCAGTTACTCGGGAAGGGGCGATTCTATACCTATCACTACCAACTTCCGGCTACCCCCGGCCGCCACGTAGCGGTTTTGGTAGACAGCCTTTACCTGCCACACCGGGTGGTTACTGCCGCAGCACTCGACCCGGTGAAGCGGGAACTGGTCCTGACGGCCTATAATTTCAAATATTTCCTGGGCTTTTGGCCGAGTGGGGCCGCTTCGCTGATCACCATTAAAAATTATCCCGCAGGCAAGTTGCTCCGGGGGGAGTTGCAGCGCAGGAACCTGGCCTGGTTCTGGCCGACCCAGTTCGAGGCCGTGGATTTTTACAACGACCGCTGGCTCTACGTGGCCAGCGAAGCGACGAAGTTGCGAAAAAGGGCGGTAGGCAAGCGGAAACGAAGACGCTAATCCCACAGCCTGCTGCCAATCCGGTAGATCATTAACCGCTGGTCTGTAAACCCCGGGACGTACCGCTGCAGAATAGCCGCCTGCTCCTCAACCAGTGCAACCGGCGCAATTTCGCGCCGGATTCGATCTCCGGAATAGAGGTAGATACCGTCGAGGTAGGTGGATTGACGCACTTCGTAGCGCAGGCCTTCAGCATCAAGCTGCAGAAAACGACTGCTGTCCCGGAATTCCCGGAGGTCGGGTTCGTTGATGAGGTAAGTGAGTTGATCGCGGCGGTACACGGCGGGCCAGTCGTAAACGGCTACCGCCAGGTCCAGGGCAATGGGGTAGGTGGCGCCGCCTGCCAGGTAGGTCTTCAGGATGGCCGTGTCAATGATGCTGTTGCTGGTGGTCCATTGGTTCAGGTCGCCAACGTTGTAGGCCATCAGGGTCGCCCTGTTTACGGGGGGGAGGCCCTGGCCTTTGGTGTCCCGGTACTGGTGCAGCCTGATCGTGCAGGTCAGCTGCCGCTGGCCAAGACGTGCCTGCACGGCTTTCAGAAAAACGAAATATGGCACCTGCGTCCGCGCCGTCCAGTCACAATCAACCTGCAGTTCGGCAAAGCCGCCAGGGAATAACGCTTCGACCAGGCCGACGACATTATCCGCCAGGTCAACCAGGTCAGGCGTCGGTTGCTGCTCGAAGACCTCGTTAGTGATGAAGACAACGGGCTGCAGGTCGGGCAGTCCGGTGGTGTCGGCCAGTTGTATTAACGCCGTTGGTTCCGGCCGTCCGGCCGTCCAGGCCACGTCAAAGGCTTTTACGTAGAGGCGGTCGCAGGAATACGTTTTCAGCAGCGCCCTGGCAGTGCTGTCGGGGGCGAGGCTCGTTTCCCAGTGATAAAAGGTAGTCTTTAAGGGCGTCTCTTCCGGAGGCTGGCAAGCAGTGCCGCCGAAGCACAGCAACAGACAGATGCCGGCAATGACGACTCCGCGGCCCGCCCGGGGAGATGACTGGGGATGGCACACCCGGCCTACAGTTCTACGGTCTCTTCCAGTTGGGGTGCCCGCCACTTTTTGAAACCTTTTTCTTTAAGGGATGCGCCGAAGGCTTCCATGCGCTCCAGGTCGCCGTGGACGAGGAATACCTCCTGGCAGGTTGCTTGTTGATTCGCGAGGAAATCCAGCATTTCGGACCGGTCGCCGTGGGCACTGAAACTGTCCATAATGACTACCTCGGCCCGCAGCTCGTGGTATTCACCGTACAGCTTAAGCCCCGGAGCGCCGGCCCGCAGTTTCCCGCCGGGGGTTTCCGGCGCACAGTAGCCGACAATGAAGATCGTATTGTTCGGGTTGCCCATCGTATTGCGTAAGTGATGCTTACTGCGCCCGGCATTCATCATGCCGGAGGCGGAGATGATGATGGCGGGCCCCTTGAGGAAGTTGAGCGCTTTGGATTCCTTTACGTCCTGAATGTAGGTCAGGTTGTTGAAGCCGAACGGGTTGTCGTCCGTCAGCATGTACTCCTGTAATTCGGCGTCGTAACACTCGGGGTGAGCACCAAAAACGGTGGTGGCGTTTACCGCCAGGGGACTGTCTACGAAAACCTTGATTTTGGGGAGGCGACCGGCATTCTCCAGCTGGTCCAGCATGTGCACAATTTCCTGGGTGCGCCCCAGGCTGAATGCAGGAATCAGCAGCTTGCCCCTTTTCTCCACGCAGGTATCCTTGATGATCTTCAGGA
>JAUIIF010000716.1 GCA_030431945.1 Bacteroidia bacterium
TCCGTTTCCGATGACTTCCCTCCGTTAATTGCTGATCTCTCCTTGCTGGATGGCCAGGACGCAATGGACAAATACACCGCTGGCGGAAAGCCTTCCCGGGGTAAGATAAAATTGGTGGGTTCCCCCAAGTATGATCATTTTATCCAGCACATCAACTGGTCTGATCAGCTAAAATGTCTGGGCATTCCCTACGGGTTTTATGATGAACCGGAAAAAGTGGAAGCTTTAGTCGTGGCACTGCTCGCTGAGTTTCCTGAACTCCGGATTTCGCTAAGAAAACACCCCCGGGATACCCGTAACTATTCATTCCCGAAACTACCGGAGCGGGTGAGCTGGTCCTCCAGCCGGACAGAATCTATTTATGATTTCCTGGCCGGTAAGGACGCCATTATTGCCAGCGATTCGGCAGTTCATCTGGAGGCAACCTTGCTGAATGTATCCAGCTATTACTATCCCTTACTTTCACGAACTGAAGCAGCGGTTGACGTGTACGGCTTTGTCCGTAACGGTCTGATTCCGCTCTGTTCTTCACGGGAGGTTTTATTTCAGCACCTTCGTAGCATTATGGCGCAGCGTCCGCCCGTTCGGGCAGCGGCAGCCTACTACGTCGGTAACCTCAATACACCTGCTGAAGGACGTAGTCAGGAACTTTCGCTGGCGGCCATTCAGGAATTGTTAACCCATTGGCCGCAAGAGAACGTTTAAGGGATATGGGCATCATCCAAAGACAGACCCTCAAGAACAACGTGCTGGCCTACCTGGCCGTAGCCGTCGGGGCGTACGCCCAGGTCAAAGTCTATCCGCTGGACCTTGAGCTTAAGGGGCATGCCGATGGCTTGCTGAAAATAGCGTTGCTGCTTTTTCCGCTCTTTACTCTGGGCATGTCCGTCGTAATGGTGCGGTTTCTACCGTATTTGCGGGGCGACCGGGAGCAGACGGCTGCTCAGTTGCTCAGTCGCGGACTGGCCGTCGTAACGGCAGGGTTGGCCTTACTCGCCCTGTTTAACCTTTTTGCCGGCGACCTCATCGTCGCCGCCCTCCAACGGGGCGGCTGGAAACTCGGCAAACTGGTCCACTATCGGTGGACCATCTTCGGCCTGCTCGCCGCCATGGTCTACGCCTCCGTCCTGACCGCCCACCTGACGAATTTTAAGCGGATCGCCATCCCCGTCCTCTTCAATAACCTTTTACTGAAGTTGGGGCTGTTAGTGATCTTCTTATTCGCCATCTACGGCTATTATGATCGCCCGGGCTTTACCACCGGCTTGGTGGTACTCTATTTTCTCACCTCCCTGGGGTTGATCGCTTACGCTACCTATCTGGGGGTTTTTCGCCTGCGTTGGGGCCGCTTGCCGCTGGAAGAGAAGAACCTGCGCGATATGGTCAGCCTGGCGACCTTCGGGATTTTCGGGTCAATCGGTTCCGTTCTCGCCACTCACCTGGACACCATTTTCATCAATACCCTGATTAACGATGAGATGACGGGTGTCTACTCCTTCGGCGTCTTCGTCGCCTCCGTGATTGCCATCCCCTTCAAAGCGGTGAATGCGATTGCCTCCCCGATCGTGGCGGAGCACTGGAAAAAAAAGGAAATCCCGGAACTCCGCTTCTTGTATCAGGAGTCGGCCATGGTACTCTTTGCCGCCGGCGGGTTCATCTATGCGGGAATGGTCGTCTGCATTCCCTACCTGTACCAGTTAACGGAGCGGCCGGATGAGTTGGCACTCGGCTACTACGCGCTCGTCCTGTTAGGCGCCGGGCAGCTGTTTGATCAGCTCACGTCCATCAACGGGACCCTGATCAGCTACACCGATTATTACCGCTGGAATATTGTCTTCCTTCTGGGGATGGGAGGAATTAATGCTATCCTCACCTACCAGGCCATCGCCGTCTACGACCTGGGGCTCACGGGGGCTGCCCTGGCCACCATGCTCTCCCTCTGTCTTTACAACCTGGCTAAGGGAATATTCATTTACTGGAAAATGGAGATCCACCCCCTCAGCAGCAGTCTCCTGTTTACCGGCCTGGTGCTGACGGCCGCCGGGCTGCTGGCCTGGAGCATTCCGGGGCCGCAGGGAGCGGTGCTGAACATTTTGCTCCGGGGCAGTATTATTACCCTTCCGTTTCTGGCCTTTTTGCGGTTTACCAACGGCGTACCCCCGCTCCGGCGAATGCTGCGTAAGGGGGTAAAGGCAATGTTCTGATCCGGTAAAAGTAACTTTTAGGCCAGGGGGGCGTTCCCCGGAGAAATGCGCCTGCTTGCGGAAGATTTCTCTGATCTTTTTCCTGGCTTGCTGCTTTATCCTCACCTTTGCACCTGCGTTCGCGCCCTAAGCCGCGTCGCCACGATGATGATTGCTACCCTCATTGAATCCCCCCTGCTGTTGCTTTTTACCGTCATTGCCATCGGCTACGGGGTGGGGGAAATCCGGATCAGGAACTTTAAGCTGGGCGTGGCGGCGGTCCTTTTTGTCGGATTGGGGTTCGGCGCCCTC
>JAUIIF010000717.1 GCA_030431945.1 Bacteroidia bacterium
TGGTGGCGGGTTGAGTGCCGGGGTCGGCAGTGTCTTCAGCCAGCTGAGCCCTACGACGAAGCTATACGGCGTGGAACCCGCCGGTGCTCCGGCCATGCACCACAGTATTGCGGCCGGCAAGGTAGTCACCCTTGAACACATTGACAGCTTTGTGGACGGCGCGGCGGTTCGCCGCGTGGGTAAGCATAACTTCCCCATCGTACGGCAGGTTACGGAGAACATCCTCCTCGTTCCGGAAGGGCGGGTGTGTGCCGTCATGCTGGAGTTGTACAACGAAGACGGCCTGGTCGTAGAACCAGCCGGCACGCTTTCCGTTGCCGCCCTGGACGTCCTGGCCGTCGAACACGACCTGAAAGGAAAAACCATTGTCTGTGTCATTGGCGGGGGCAATAACGACATTACCCGTACCGCCGAAATACAGGAAAGGGCGTTGTTATTCGCCGGGCTCAAACATTACTTCATCATTGAATTTCCGCAGCGGGCCGGTGCGCTCCGGGATTTTCTCAACCTCCTGGGACCGGAAGACGATATCACGCACTTCGAGTACACCAAAAAGCACAACCGCGCCATGGGGCCCGCACTGGTAGGCATTCAGATTTCCGACGCCAACGACTTACCGGCCCTCCACCAAAGAATGGACAAAGCCGGCATCCAGTACCAGACCATCAATGATCAGCCCATGCTGTTCGAAATGTTTGTGTAAGCCGTAGCCCGCTCCTCACCTTCCTCCCCCTGCACCTGCGGCCGCGCCCCAAAAAGTCTGCGAAAATTAGGAACCGGCTTCCTACCTTCGTGCCATGCCCCTTAACAACCTGAAACTGATTTCTGCCGGTGCCGGTTCTGGTAAAACGTACCGATTAACCCAGGAGATGACGGCCCTGCTGGTGTCCGGCCAGGCCCGGCCGGGAGGGATCATCGCCACCACTTTCACGAAGCGGGCGGCGGCGGAGTTGCGGGAACGCGTCCGGGTAAAATTGCTCCGGGAGGGCATGAGCCGGGAGGCCAACGAACTGAAAAACGCGCTGATCGGGACGGTACATGGCTTAGGCGTAAAACTGCTCAAACGGTTTGCCTACGAAGCCGGTGTTTCACCGGAAGTCGACATCATTGCCGAAGAAGATCACCAGCGCCTTTTCAACCTGAGTATGGCGGCAGTGATCGACATCGGCAGGATAGAGGAAATAGAGCAACTTTGCGAAAAACTGGCCCTGAGCCAGGACGGTGAAAAATTCAACTGGCGTCGGGAGATACTGCGTATTGTAGAAATTATCCGCGGCAATAACTTCGGGGCGGAGGCAATTGCCAAAAGCAAGCAAAAATCCTGGGAGGCCCTGGCGGCTTTCCTGCCCGAGCCCCGTACGTCCCTTACCCTGGCCAGCTACAAGGCCCGGCTGGAGCTGGCGCTCTCCGAAACCATTGCTGCGCTGGAAGCAAATGAGGACATCGATGCGACTAAGGTTACCCAGACGGGTAAAAATACCCTGCGCCGCCTGCTCGGAGAGCTGAAACGGCGGGGTTACCTGCCCTGGTACGAACTGGCCCGGCTCGCCAACTTTAAGGCAAAGGGCGTGGGCGCCAAAAGTCGTGACCTCGTTGACGCAGTAGTGGAAATCGGTTTGCTGCACCCTGCCTTGCCTGAATTCCAGCAGGACCTGCGGCGTTACCAGGACCTGCTCTTCGACTGCGCCGAAGCAGCCATCAACGAATACGACCGCTACAAAAAGCAACGGGGACGCATCGACTATACCGACATGGAGGTCCTCGTACTGCAGCTACTGGACAACCCCGCCGTGCAGGCCACCCTCCGCCGGGAACTGGACTTACTTATGGTGGACGAATTTCAGGACACCAGCCCCATCCAACTTGCCCTGTTCCTCCGCCTGAGTGAGCTGGCCAGACAGAGTGTCTGGGTGGGCGACCCCAAGCAATCAATCTATGGCTTTCGCGGGGCCGAGCCCCGCCTGATGGCCGCCGTAATGCAGGCAAACGGCCCCATCGATCCGGCCAACATTCAGCCCGATAGTTGGCGCAGCCGGGAAGACATCGTG
The DNA here is from genome assembly GCA_030431945.1 of Bacteroidia bacterium. Lineage (GTDB taxonomy): Bacteria > Bacteroidota > Bacteroidia > Chitinophagales > Saprospiraceae > Neolewinella. Next base: position 2,049 of record JAUIIF010000717.1, read on the forward strand.
TATGCGTGTAACGCCTTGTTCACCAAAGCCTTTCCGGACATTCCGGAAGCAGCGGTAGCCCTTGAGCCCATCCGGCAGCGTTCCGGCAATAAATTCAGTCCCGCCGAAAGCCCCGAGCTGGCCGAACGGTCGGGCATCCTGCACTGGCATTTCGAGCTGGACGGCAAAGGGAGGATTTCCCAGGCATGGCACCGGGAAGTCACGGCCAAGGCGCTCCGGGAATTGCTCGATAATCCACCACTCATTTTACCCAAAGGGGCAACAAAAGAAAGACGACTTCAGCCTGGAGACGTGGCGTTGCTCTGCCGCTCCAATTACGGCTGCGTTGCCATGGCGGAAGCCCTGGCAAAGCAGGGCATCCCTGCCGCCATCGCCCGCACGGGGCTGCTGCAGACAGCCGAGGCCACCCTGCTCCTGGCCTGCCTCAAGTACCTGCTCAATCGGT
>JAUIIF010000053.1 GCA_030431945.1 Bacteroidia bacterium
GTGGCTACGGGGCCTCCGGTGATCAATTACCAGCACCCTGCCAATAAAGCGCGCTATGTAGAACTCCTCGATGAAGCTAAGGAAAATGGAGCAAAAATCGGAAAGATGCGTGACTACGCCCTGGCGGAACACAAACCCAGCACGGAGAGCGCTCCGGTACCGGATGATGCTTACCAGGATGGCGTGTACACCAAAAATGCCATCGCTAAACTGAAAATGCTGAAGGAGCAGGATAAGCCCTGGCTGCTGGCACTGGGCTGGCAGCGCCCCCACCTGCCGTTTGTTGCACCGCAGAAGTACTGGGATTTGTACCAGCGCGAAGACATTAAGCTCTCCGGTGTTCAGGCACTTGCGGAGGGTACCCCAAAAGTTGCCTACCATTCTTTCGGCGAAATCCGGAGCTACACCGATTTTCCCCAGGATGCGCGGCAAGGAGACGTTATTCCTGAGGCTAAACAACGCGAACTGATTCATGGTTACATGGCCTGCGTTTCTTATATCGATGCTCAACTCGGCAAAATTCTTGATGTGCTGGAAGCGGAAGGCCTTGCCGATAAAACCAATATTGTCTTGTGGGGCGACCATGGGTTTCACCTTGGAGACCACACCTTGTGGTGCAAGCACAGCAATTTTGAGCAGGCTACCCGTATCCCCTTCATGTTTGCAGGCCCGGGCGTTGCTAAAGGAATAAAGGTGGCGACTCCTGTCAACCTCCTCGATGCATTCCCCACGTTATTTGAACTGGCCGGCGTACCCGCCAGTGCCCAGGCTGAAGGGAAAAGCCTGGTTCCCCTCCTTGACGAGAAGGAAGAAACAACGATCCGGGAGGATTACGCCATTAGCCAGTACCACCGTGGCGGCAAGGATAATCCGATCATGGGGTATTCTCTGCGTACGGAACGCTATCGCTATACCGAGTGGCACCGTGGGTATAAAAGCGATCAACCCTACGAACGGAAAAATATTGTTGGAATAGAGTTCTATGACTACGAAACTGACCCGCTGGAAACCAAAAATTTTGCTGAAGACCCGGCTTATCTTAAACCACTGTCCATCCTGAAAACCAAATTGAAGAAGCACCTGGAACAGCAGCGCCAGCGCCTTAGCCAACCTCCCGCTACGGGGTCGGTACCAGCCGGAGGCGGTAAGGGAACCGGGGCCATTGAGCAAAAGCCGGCCAGCGGTCAACCTCCGTTGCCCACCGGGAACAGTTACGGGGTTGCACCGGAAGCAGTTTCAGGCGCTGCAAGACCCAACGTACTCTTTATCCACGCCGATGATTTGGGCTATCACGACCTGAGTCATACCGGATCCCGGATTTATCAGACGCCAAATATTGACCGACTGGCCGCCAGCGGTATTCGGTTTGAGCAGGCGTACAGTAATTATCCGCGTTGTACCCCTTCCCGCTATGCGCTGCTGACGGGGACGTACCCGGTAAACGAAGACCATGGCCATCTGGTCGGTATTCCGGAGGAACGTAACTTTGCTAAGTTGTGGACCCAGGCCGGCTATCATTCGTTTTTTGTCGGGAAGTGGCACCTGGGCGACGAAAACAACAGTCCACTGGCCTTTGGCTTTACCGATAGTTATGCCGCCGGCCACGCCGGTGGAGTAGGCCAGCGCTTCTTTCCCTTTAACCTCAAGCGAAACGGTAAGCGCCATAAAGAACAGGTGCCGGACGTCGAGCAAGACGGTAAAGCAGGAGATTATATTTCGGATTTGCTGACGGATAAAACCTTGGATATGCTCGGTGGGCTGCCAGCCAATAAACCCTTTTTCGGGGTGCTGGCTTTCTACGCCGTGCATACGCCTCTGGAGGCCAAGCCTGCCGACCGGGCCCGGAACGAAGCGGAAATTGCTGCTTTTGATTTCGGAGAGGGCCCGGCCTACATAAAGGAAGGAGCCGGCCGAAGAAAAATGCGGCAGGACGATGCCGATTATGCCGGAATGGTGGAAAACGTTGACGAAAACGTCGGCAAAATCCTGGATTACCTGGAGGATAAGGGACTGTTGAAAAACACAATAGTCGTTTTTACCTCTGATCACGGCGGACTTTCCAACGACGGATTCAAGTGGGAACGCCACCTGGCCACCTCCAACCTGCCTTTGCGTGCCGGTAAAGGCTGGCTGTACGAAGGCGGTATTCGGGTACCGCTGATCATCAGTTGGCCGGAAAAAATTTCACCAGGCGTAGATCAGTCATCCATTATTTTGGGCATGGATATTTACCCCACACTGCTCGAACTGGCTGCCGGTAAGCAAGTGGCCGATATTGATGGTAAAAGTGCGGTCCCTGTCTTACTGGGCCAGGAAAAATGGAATGACCGAACGGTCTTTTGGCATTCGGCCAAAGCCCGCCCTCATAGTACGGGCGATGCGGATATGAGTGCCGTGCGGTCCGGTAATTACAAATTGGTACAGTACAACGAGAGCGGCAAAACAGAACTTTATGACCTGACACAGGACCAGGGAGAAGCGCAGGACCAAAGCGCCCGCCAACCGGCTAAAGCAGCCGAACTGAAAACGTTGCTGGACGACTGGAAGGAGACCTACCTGGTGCCGGAAAAAATGAAGCTCCGCGTCAAGGGAAAGTAACTGATTCTGTAGGGTGAGCAGGCGCGGCCGCAGGTACAAAAAGAGGTAAGCAAGCATACGCGCAAGTAAGGTTGGCCCCGGAAGCGGCCAGGTACTCCTGGCGTAAAAAGGCAGCAGCCTTCCCGGCTCTCCTATGCTCGCCGGGCACCTGCGGTCGCGCCCACCGATAGTTGATAATAGCAATGGCCAGTGAACGCTTGCGGACGATTAATCGGCACTAAGTCAGGTAAATACGGTGTTTTTTGACGCAAATCACACCCATTGTAACGCTAAGAATACCTCAGCGGGAACTGATTTCCCGTGCTTTGGACCAACAAATCATCACTAACAAAATTCAAGATCATGCAATTTATTAAAACGGCACTTTTTCTGCTGCTGACCATTGGTTGCTTCGGTACCAGCTTCGCGCAAAAGGGAAGTAAGATAGAGGAAATGGCCAGGGAGAAAACCGAAAAGCTGAACAAGGAAATTCTGGCCGGAGACGCTGAAGCCGGGCTTACTGCCGAACAAGCCACCACCATCACGTCCGTCTTTGTTCAAATGGTCAAAGATGTCCGCGCTGCGAAAAAAACCGGCGGCGAAGCTGCGGAAATCAAGGAGGCGCAGCAGACCATCCGGAAAAATGCTCACCGGAAAGTGCACCAGGAGATTATGACCAAAACACAACGTAAGGCTAAGCAAAAGGGCAAAGAGTAAACCATCATTTAGCTGCGCACCCAGGGCCAACGCAAGCTCGCTCGCTGGCCGCGCGAGCGGTTCTCAACGACCACCAAGCCCGCGCACCGGGGGGTGGGTTCACCAGTGTGGAGCCAACTCCCGTAAACTCAATAATAATTCTGCATCATGCAAAAAATTCTACCCCTCTTTTTTTTCCTCTGCTCTCTTCAGGCGCTGGTAAGCGCCCAAACCACGGTTTTCTGGGACGGAGAAGCCATGACCACCAGCTGGAATGATCCGGCCAACTGGAGTGGTGACGTGGAGCCCGCAGCCGGAGATATCGTTACGTTTAACGTAGGGACCACCGTTACCGGAACGGTCACGAATATCCCCGCCCAGGTACGGGTCGGCAACGGAGCCACCCTTATTTTAGACCTGGACCTGACCGTCGGTGACGGCGTTACGGCTGGAAATACGATTGATGTTTTCTCCGGCAGCCGCCTTGTGGTTGAAAACGGACGAACGCTGACGCTGCAGCCCGAAACCAATAGCATCGGGATCAGCCTTGGCTCCGGTGCAGATAATGCTTCCGTCAATATTAAGGGTACGGCTACCCTAAACATCACTGGTGGTAAACACGGCGTGAACATTGGCAACCCTACTGTGGATTATACCCACCGCGGGACGATGATCGTCACCTCCCCCAGCGGAAGTGGGGTCAGGATTGCGGCCGGTGTTTTTACCAACCTGGGCGGAATTACCATCACGGGGTCCGGCCAGAACGCCATCGACAACCAGGGAACGTTCAATAACGAAGCCAGCACCACGACCAGTATTACTATCGACAATGCTTTCGGTAACGCCATCAAGAATAAGCCAACCGGCGTATTCCTGAATGAAAAGGATATTACCCTGACCAATTCAGGCGGTATAACCCTGGATGGAATCTGTTCCGAAGGCAGCTGGACCAATACTTCCTCCGCCACCATCATGGTGAGCGACATGAACGATGATGGTATTGAAGTGCTGGGCGGAACCTTTGAAAATGACGGTACGATCAGCGTCGCCCTTAAGGCCGGGCTCCTGGCGGGTAACAGCGCTATCGCCATCGGCTACGGTACGGCGGCGGCCTCCCTGACGAATACCAGTAATAATACCATTGAGGTAACCGGCGCTGCCAGTTCTGCCCGCGCCATCCTCCTGGATGCCCTGGGCACCCTCACTAATACCGGTACCATTACCCTGGGCGCAGGGGACGACGGTAACCGGATCAACTCCGGAGGAGTCGTTGTAAACGATAACGGCGGAACGCTTGATCTGACGGACGGGCGAATCAACAACTCCGGAAGCCTCACCAATGAAGGCCTGATCCTCTCTACCCGGGGCGGGTCCGGTATTTTCAATACAGGCACCGTGACCAATAATGCCTTTTTCAAGTACGACGGGTCAAATGCTTTCGCTAACGGCAGTGCAGGAACGGCCATCGACAACGGGATCAGCCTTAACCAGTTCAGTGCGCGGGTTATCGATGTCGGTGGAGGTGTGGAAGTAGACATTGCTGAAACTTCCTACGTATGGACGTACCTCGGAGTACCCATTGGCACTTCGGACGCTACCGGACTGCTGACCGTAGACTGTGCCTTGATTGATAACGATACCATCAACATTCGCCCGGAAGGACTGGACTTGGGCGATACGCCCATTCGCCTGCGCAACGTTTGCGCACTGCAGTTGCCGGTGGAACTGACAATCCTGGAAGCAGTAACGATGCCAAAGTCGGTCATGATAAAGTGGACCACCGCAACGGAAACGGACAACGACTACATGGCCGTAGAACGGAGCCTGGATGGCAGCACCTTCACGGAAATCGGCCGGGTAAACGGAGCAGGAACGGTCGACTACGGCAGCAGCTACGAGCTGGAGGACCAGTCCCCTGCGCACGGCCTTAATTATTACCGCCTTCGGCAAGTAGACATTGATGGTACGACGAATTACAGTGAGGTCGTTTTTGCCCGTTTTCACCTGAACGAGCCGGGAACCGCTACCCCAGAGATTTACCCCACGGTACTGTCGCGCGGGGCACCACTTACCCTCGATTTACGGAACCTGAGGGTGACGGAAAACTTTACTTTCATCATCACCAACGCCAGGGGGCAACAGTTGCAGACCATTGAGCGTACTGGCAGTACGCGCACGGAAATACCGACAGCTGATTTGCACCCCGGCTTATACTTTATGCTGACCAGCGGCGAAAAGGGACTCCTAACCAAACGATTTGTTGTTCGCTAAAAGCAGTGTTTTAATTTTGGGAAAGACCCGGAGGTACTGGATATTTCCATTGCCTCCGGGTAACCTTTTGCCGGGAGCGGGTTCGGAAGTAAGCAGCTTGTTTTAACGGGGCTTGCGCTACTGTTTTGTCTGCACCAGCGGCCGCGCCCGTAATTCTTACTGCAGGGTGAGATAAATTCCGGCAGCCATGGCACCCCCCAGGATCGGACCCAGTACCGGCACCCAGGCGTAGCCCCAGTTGCTGCCGCCCTTTCCGGGGATGGGGAGAATAGCGTGGGCAATGCGCGGCCCGAGGTCGCGGGCCGGGTTGATGGCGTAACCGGTCGATCCCCCCAGCGAGAGGCCGATGGCCAGCACGACGAGGGCGACGGGCAGTGCATCCAGGGAGCCCAGCTTGCCGTCCGGCGTGCCGAAGTTGGGCGCCGTGAGGAAAAGTACGGCCAGGCCGAAGGCAAAGGTGCCCAGGACTTCCGAGATGAAATTAGCCGGCCGGTCATCGATGGCCGGTCCGGTGGCAAACGTGCCCAGAATCGCGCCCTGGTCGGGTTCGGCCGCGTAGTGCGGCCGGTATTGCAACCAGCACAGAGCGGCTCCGGTAATACCGCCTAAAAGTTGGGCCAGGAAATACAAGGGAACCTTCGCCCAGGCGAATTTCCCCGCTACGGCCAGGGCCACGGTAACGGCCGGGTTGAGGTGGGCGCCGGAAGACTCCGCAGCTACGTATACGGCGACAAAAACCGCCATACTCCAGCCGAAGGCCGTAACGATCCAGCCACTATTTTGTCCGTAAGTTGATTTGAGCGTCGTGTTGGCATTTACGCCGCAACCGAGTAGGAGCAGCAGGGCGGTGCCGATGAATTCGCCGAGGAAAGGGGTCATGTCCGGGTGGTTAAATAAGCGCTCGTAAGGTAGCCGATATTTTCATTTCTCCCAAGGGCTTATCTTTTCGGTATGCAGCCTTACCGATTCCTTGGTTTTTACCTTTTATTTTCCTGGTGCGCCCTCAGTGCCCAACCCGCTAAAGACCAGCAGTTCGGGGCGTTCGCCTACCTGGGCCTGAACCTCGCGCAGATTGACGGAGATGCCTACACGGGCTATAATCAGCCCGGACTGCGCGGCGGATTGGGGGTGAACCTGCTGTGGAGCCCGAAGCTGTACACGAGCATCGGCTTCGGCTACAGCCAGTTGGGCTCGCGGGCCAGCCGGGCAGAAAAACTGGAGCAGTCCGGGGCCGCCATTAACCTGCGGCTCCATACCATCGAGGTACCGCTGTTGTTTCACCTGCGGCTGGGCGACCGCAAAGCGACGACGAAAAAGACAAATTACGCCCTGTACCGGAGCGCTGAGCTACAGCTCGGGGTGGCGGTGAACCGGACGACGGGCCGCCGCGTCCGCAGTACCGGCAACCTGGCTTTGCTCTCAGCCCGCGAAAATTTTGTAACCGTTATCGATCAGTACCAGGACGTTGACGTCCAGTTGCTGGTTGGCGCCGCCGCGCAGTTGTCCCCGGCGGCCGGCCTGTTTGTGCAGTACGGCCTCAGCCTGCAGGGCATTTACCAGCCGGAAATCATTCGGCCGGACGAAGTGCTGTCCCTGCAGCCGTATTACCTGACGGTGGGCGCACGGTGGACAGTTTATTGAGCAGGGACATCAAGGGGGAGGGATTAGCCTATTGGGCTGTTGCAGCGTAAAAAACCACATGGGTTTTTCAGCTTTGGCCAACAGTCCCAATAGCCCAATTTATCCAATGGTTTTAACCACTGTTACCCCAGCACGTCCACACAGTTCAAATCCGTAAAGGCCTGCTTCAGGCGCTCACTAAAGCTTACCTCGGCTTTGCGGACCCAGTTGCGCGGGTCGTAGTATTTCTTGTTCGGCTTGTCGTCTCCTTCGGGGTTACCGATCTGCGCCTGCAGGTAGTCCCGCTTTTCTGCTTCGAACTTCCGGACACCGTCCCAGTACGCCCACTGCAGGTCCGTGTCGATGTTCATCTTGATGGCACCGTAGGAGATGGCCTCCCGGATTTCTTCCTGGCTGGAGCCGGAACCACCGTGGAACACGAAGTTGATGGGGTTGTCCGTCTCGATGCTCAGCTTCTCTTTGAGGTATTCCTGGCTGTTCTTCAGGATTTTCGGCGTGAGCTCGACGTTGCCCGGCTTGTACACGCCGTGGACGTTGCCGAAGGCCGCCGCAATCGTGAAGCGGTCGCTGATTTTGCTCAGCGCCTGGTAGCTTTCGAATACTTCTTCCGGCTGGGTGTAGAGCTTGCTGGAGTCGACACCGGTGTTATCCACCCCGTCTTCCTCTCCTCCGGTCACTCCGAGTTCGATTTCGATCGTCATCCCGATTTTGGCCATCCGCTCAAAGTACTTGGCGCTGATCTCCAGGTTTTCTTCCAGGGGCTCTTCGCTCAGGTCCAGCATGTGGCTGGAGTAAAGGGGGAAGCCGCGCTTCTCGTAAAACTTCTCTCCTGCTTCGAGCAGGCCGTCGATCCAGGGCAGCAATTTTTTGGCACAGTGGTCAGTATGCAGCACCACGGGTACGCCGTAGGCTTCGGCCATGGTGTGCACGTGCATGGCGCCGCTGAGGCCACCGGCGATGGCGGCTTGCTGGCCGTCGTTGCTCATGCCCTTGCCGGCGAAGAAAGCGGCTCCTCCGTTGGAGAATTGGATGATGACGGGGCTGTTCAGCGCTTTCGCAGTTTCCAGCACGGCATTAACCGTACTGCTGCTCGTACAATTGACGGCAGGAATAGCGAAGCTGTTTTCGTTAGCGTAGCGGAAGAGGTCGGTCACTTCATCGCCATGAAGGACGCCGGCACGGAATGTTTTCTTGGACATGTATTCTTTTACTTTTGGAGTTTGCGCGGCGAAGATAACCTTTTTAGGCCGGCTCTCCTGCGGGAGAGATTACTTGTTTTCCAACGTCCGGGACTTTTGGGCGCGGCCGCCGGTGCCGGGGAGAGGTTTAAGGGGCAAGGGTGGGGGAGCGTCGGTAACCGCAGTTTCCCCTCTTGGATTTTATAACAGCCCGTCTGCCCGCCCCGCCTGTAGCAAGAGGTCCTGGACGCGGGCAACGTCTATCGCCATTGCCGACGGAAAAACGTGGCAGCCTATTTGTTTCCTGGTGCCAAACTCCAGGAAGCCGTCATGACGTAGTTCCCTGGCTTGGTGAAACCCCAGGGTAACGCCTGCTGCCTGCTTTTTCCCGCCCCAGGTGATGCTGGCGGGCCAGAGGTAGCAAATGGCTTTACGGCCAAAGTAGAAGGGAGCGCCGTAGGACTTCTTTTCGCGGATACCGGGCAGTGTCTCCAGAATCAGCGTACGTAGGATGGCGGCGCTCAGGCGCTCCTCTTCGGGCAACTGTTCAAAAAGGTCGTCGAGATGATCAGGCGTATTGGCTTTCATGCGGGCAAAATTACCGCCCCTGGTTTGCGTATTCAAAGTGCAATTTTTCCAGTCGCAGGGCCAGGCCGGCCAGGGCTTCCCGCACTTCGCGCAGGTTGGCGGTCACTACTTCGGCATAGGCGGGGTCCACGAAAAGGTGGGCCGTCAGGCCCTTGAGTTCCGTCGGGCCGTTCTCCGCGATGGCCGTTTGCTGCTGGCGGAGGTAATCCCCCAGCTGTTCCAACCGCTGGTCCCAGAATTGCTCCAGCAGGCGGTGGGGCTTTTTCCGGATGATTTCGGTCCGCTCCACCAGGTGGGTCCGGAGGCGAAAGATCTGATCCGTACCATTGAAGTTTACTTCCAGGGTATTCTCCCGCGGGCCTTTGCGCCCGCGAATCCGATTGACGAGGCTGCGCTGTTCATCGTAGAAATTAATGCTGACCATTTCCTGGTCCGTCAGGCTGCGGAACTGGTCAATCCCGATCAGGACACCCCTGAACTGGCTCGTATCCTTCTCCAGCTCGTAAAAACTCTCCTCCACCGGTACCAGTTGTTCTTCCTCCACTACGTGCCTGATGCGGGTCTCCGTTTGTACGTCTGCTTCGAATTCACTGACTTCCCGCTTCAGTTGTTGCAGGTTGACGGCCATGGAGTAGCCGTGCTTGCGCACGGCCTCGACCACCATTTCCCGGATGACTTCCCGTTGCTCCGGACTGTTCCAGAGGCAGTGCTCCATCAGGAAGCAGTCCATCAGGTTGACTTCTTCCCGCCCGTGCAGAAAGGCGGAAGTGCGCAGCAGCCGTACGACTTTTTTCCAGCGCCGGTCATAAATGAGCAATTGGCTGGCCGCATTATTGGGTTGCTCGTTGTACTGGTCGATCTTGTGGACGACCAGTTGCAGGGTGTTGAGTACTTCCGCCGGAATGACGACCTCATCGATCCGCTCCGACCACTCGTTTAGTTCTTCTTCGCTTAGCTTGGTGCCCGTAGGCAGGTCGTCGGCGTAGACATCCTTAGTGTCCACCACCATTTTTACGAAGTTGTCGTATTGCCTGATTTTACCGAGTTCGAGCCGTACCAGGAAGCGATCCCAGATGGGGGCTAAGTTGGCACTGCGGGGGGGCAACTCGTTGCTGGCCGTAATGATGCCACGAATGCCGACTTTGACGTCTTCGTCCCCGTTGCGGTAAATCTTTTCATTCAGGATGGTGAGCAGTGCATTTTGAATGGCGGGCCCTGCTTTCCAAATCTCGTCGAGGAAGACAATGTTGGCGCCCGGCAGGTAGCGGTCCGTCAGTCGCTCGTACTTGTCCTCTTCCTTGAGCTTTTTGATCGAGATCGGGCCGAAAACTTCGTCCGGAGTAGAAAACTTTGACATCAGGTACTCAAAGCTGATCCCGTCGCGAAAGGCGTACTTCAGCCGGCGGGCAATCAGGCTTTTACCGACGCCGGGCGGGCCCAGCAGGAAGATCGATTCCCCGGCAATTGCCGTCAGGAGCGCCAGGCCCATGGCTTGCTCCCTTTCAAAGAGCCCGGAGCATAAAGCTTTAAGCAGGGCTTCTGTCCGGATTCGTACATCGTTCGTTGGGCTAGTCGTCATGCCTGGGTAACGAACGGGGAAGGATAGTGTTGAGCGAAGCGGGGAAAATGCAGAGGCGGCTGGGAAAGTTATGCTTCCCCAGCCGCCTCTGGCGGTGCGCAAACGCCTCCTGACGCCTGCTATATGTGTTAATCGATAAAAGTACTAGCGCTCGCCGTACTTCTCCAGGCGGTAAGCAGCCTTCAGCTTCTCCTTCCGGCGCAGAACGCTCGGCTTGGTGAATTCCCGGCGATTCCGCAATTCGCGGATAACACGGGTGTTGATTGACTTACGCTTGTAGCGCTTAAGTGCGCGGTCGATGTTTTCTCCTTCTCGGACGTTGATGATCAGCATTAAATGGATCTGTTTTTAAATTGGAGTGCAAAGATACGACTTTTTGGGAAAGTAGAAAGTTGTCCTCCGGATTTTTTCTTCCGTTAGCAATTATTGGGTGCTTAGCCGGTAGTCTGCGACGTCTTCGTTGGTGGGGCAATGACGTTGTTTCCCACGGTGTGATGCTGTGGTGGAAAGCTTTATTCCTTGCGGGCAGCGACCATGGGGTCCGGCTGGTTCAGGAGGCGCAGGGCTTCGATGACGATGGGGTCTTCTTCGTTCAGTACCTGAAAGAAAGCCGAGTTGTCAAACAACTGGCGCGCCAGGCGCGCGCGGAAGAACAGGGCCAGCTCCGGCCGCAGACGCGCGGGCAGCGGGCCGATGCCGTCTTCGTAATCCTCCAGAACCCGCTGGGTAAGGGCCGGGATAATTTCCTCCAGGTCAACGCGGAAATGCTGGATGTAATCCTGGAGGTCTGAAAACGCTTTAACTTCCGGGTGTTGCCGGAGGTAGGTGAACAGGTAGGCCGGAATTTGCTGTCGCAGGCGCAGGAAGGCCTGGTTGTTCAGGGAAGTGTCCAGGGGAACAAAATAGTCTGGTGTAATGCCTCCTCCTCCGTAAACGGGGTGCCCGCTGTTGGTGTAGTAGAGGCTGGAGCTGTCCTGCTCGGCTTCAGTGCCGCCGGTCAGTTCTCCACTGTCGTACCGCCGGCCCAGGTCGCTGCGGTAATTGGCTTCGCCGTTTTCGTAAGAACGCTGAATGCTGCGACCGGAGGGGGTGTAGTACCGGGCAACGGTGAGGCGAAGGGCCGAGCCATCGCTGAGGGGGTACTGTTCCTGCACCAGCCCCTTGCCGAAGCTGCGCCGTCCGACGATGATGCCGCGGTCCCGGTCCTGGACGGCACCGGCAATAATTTCGCTGGCGCTGGCGGAGCCTTCGTCAATCAAAACGGCTACGTTTTGAATGTTGTAGAAGGCCCGGCCGTTCGTCTTGTATTCCACCCGGCGGGAGTTTCTGCCCTGGGTATAGACCAGCAATTGCCCTTTTTGCGGGAACAACTGACTGAGAATTTTGGTGGCTTGCTGGAGGTAGCCGCCGGGGTTGTCGCGCAGGTCAATGACCAGGTTGCGGGTGCCTCCTTTCTCCATATTTTCTTCGAGGGCCTTAACAAACTCATCGTAGGTAGTGGCACTGAACCGGTTGATCTTGACGTAGGAAGTGTTAGCGTCGAGGTTGTAGGCGGCATCCACACTGTAAACGGGGATGGGCGCGCGGGTAATGGTGAACCCCATCATTTCGGCCACGCCGGGCCGGCGGATGGTGATGTTTACGTCGGTATTACTGCCGCCCCGCATCAGGCTGGCGGGGTCAATGCCGAATTCATTTACCCCGGTCACTACGCTGTCTTCGACCATAATGATCTGGTCGCCCGGGAGAATGCCGGCCGTTTCGCTGGGGCCGCCCGGGAGCGCGGACACCACCGTAATCGTGTCTTCTACGACCAGAAACTCAATCCCGATGCCTTCAAAGTTTCCTTCCATCGACTCGTTGAGCGCGGCCAGTTCATCCGCCGGAATGTAGCTGCTGTGGGGGTCGAGTTCATCCAGGACGGCGTGGATAGCGGCTTCGTGCAGGCGCTCCGAATCTGCGTCGTCCACGTAGCGGGCATCAATGAACCGGAGCAATTCTTCTACCCGCCCGGTACCGCCACTCTCCGCACCGGTCATGATAAGCGGAGCGGTGCTTTGCAGACGGTAGCCGATAAAGAGGCCGATTGCCAGGACGAGCGCGAAGAGGAGCGGAGTCCAGATGTTAGTAGTTGATTTAGCCATGGTCTTAACGTTGGCACTAAGGTAGGTAAGGATTGCGGGTAATTTGGCAGCAGCGGTCGGCAGGGAAGGAATTCAGTACGACAACCGGTAAAATACCACTCCGGCTTAGGTAATAACCGTCTTGCCGCAGCTTTTCCCGCTGTTACTTGCGGTAGTAACGTCATTTAGTGGCGTTACGTTTTAATTCCAAGGTAATATACCTGCACGTGGTTTGGGGGTAAGCGTCAAAGGTCCGTAATATGGTGGCCGTTGTCGGGCCATCCTTCCGCATCTTCTGCCACGCCAATGCCCGCCAGGTAAACGATGGTGTTGGCGGAAAGTACAATGAAACTGAGTTCCTGCCCGGCCGGGATGAAAAGGGCCCGCCGGCGTTCATCGAGTCGGAGGTGTTCACTGGCCAGCTTACCCTTCAGGAGGAAAAGAATTGCCGGGCCACCGTCGGTGGTACTGACCATCAACTCGTCACCCGCCCGTTTTTCGGCTACGTAGAGGGCAAAATCGGGGGCGGGGGTAGGGTAGCGCTCCCAGTCATCCGCACTGATGTTGGGCAGCAGAATAACGGGGTCTACGGCTTTGCAGATGGTGTGCTTAAGGAGTTCCTGGACGTCAATGTGCTTAGGGGTGAGGCCGCCACGGAGAACGTTATCACTACTGGCCATCACTTCAATACAGGCGCCTTCCAGGTAAGCGTGGGGAATGCCGGCGTCCTGAAAGATGCCTTCGCCGGGGTGCAGGTGCACAATGTTCATCCACCACAAGCTGAAGATACCCCGGTCATGATGA
>JAUIIF010000054.1 GCA_030431945.1 Bacteroidia bacterium
ACTAACGCCGGCAGGAGATTCTACGGAGGTGGACGTTACGATGTCTACGGCCAACGGCCTGCTGACCCTGCGCTTCATGCCGAAAGGAGCAGAAGGCTTTTACCGCCTGGTCGGCGCTCCGACGGAAAACGGCGGTTATGCCGGTAACGGTCGTGGCCCTGCGGGCAACCTGGTCAGCTTTACCGCCACCCCGCAAGACGGAATGGAAAAAGTGGAAGACCAGGACAAGAAAGAGGAGGAAAAGGAAGAAGCGGACGAGGCTTACGTCAGTGAACTAACCTACCCCAACATCGCCTTCGGCGTAGCGCCAGGGACGCTGAAAACGGGGAAATACCTGATTCGTAACGCTACCGTATGGACCAACGAATCCGCCGGCATCCTGGAAGGAACGGACGTCCTCATCGACAACGGTAAAATTGCCGGCGTCGGTAAGAACCTGGGAGCTGCCGGCGCCACGGTCATCAACGGAGAAGGAATGCACGTTACGGCCGGTATCATCGATGAGCACAGCCACATCGCCCTCAGTAGTGTCAACGAAGGCAGTCAGGTTTCCAGCGCTGAGGTGCGAATGAACGACGTCATCGACGCTACGGATGAAAACATCTACCGCCAGCTGGCCGGTGGGGTAACGACCAGCCAACTGTTACACGGCTCGGCCAACCCGATCGGCGGCCAGTCCGGCCTCATCAAACTCCGCTGGGGCAAGACCGCCGGGGAAATGCAATTTGCGGGTGCCGACGGCTTCATCAAGTTTGCCCTCGGTGAAAACGTGAAGCAGAGTAACTGGGGTGACCTGTACCGCAACCGCTACCCTCAGACCCGGATGGGCGTGGAGCAAATCTTCGAGAGTTACTTCAGCCGCGCCAAAGAATACGGCGCAGCGATAAAGGCCGGTAAGCTGGTCCGCAAAGACCTGGAGATGGACGCCCTGCTCGAAATACTGAACGACGAGCGTTTCATCACCTGCCACAGCTACCAGCAGGGCGAGATCAACATGCTGATGAAGGTTGCCGACCGCCATGGCTTTCGGGTCAATACTTTCACGCACATCCTGGAAGGGTATAAAGTGGCTGATCAAATGGCGGAGCACGGCGCTGCCGGCTCTACGTTTTCTGACTGGTGGGCCTACAAGTACGAAGTGAACGAAGCGATCCCCTACAACGGCGCCATCATGCACGAGCAAGGAGTGCTGACGGGCTTCAATTCCGACGATGCCGAGATGGCCCGCCGCCTCAACCAGGAAGCCGGCAAGGCCGTCCTGTTCGGCGGTGTCAGCGAAGAGGAGGCCCTGAAGTTCGTTACCCTCAACCCGGCCAAGATGCTCCACATTGACGATCGGGTAGGCAGCATCAAAGTAGGTAAGGACGCCGACGTGGTGGTGTGGAACAACCACCCGCTCAGCATCTACGCCCGCGCCGAGCACACTTTCGTCGACGGCATCGAATACTTCAACCGCCAGCGGGACGCCGCGCTGCGCAAAGCCGTCGAAGAAGAACGCAACGCCCTCATTCAGAAAAGCCTGGAGGCTAAAAAAGGCGGCGCCAAGACCCAGGCGCCCTCCGGCAAGCGGCGGCGTTTGCTGCACTGTAATTCACTGGACCACCAGCAGGAAAAACACGCACACTGATGAGTGGCGAGTTGCCGGTTACGAGTTACCGGTGGCAAGTTGCCAAAGACAGTACGTTCCTCTACTTAAATCTAAAATAATCGCATCATGAATTGCGTAAACATAAAACAACGGGGCTTCTTTACCCTGCTCTTTTTAACGATCCTTTGTACCAGCGTCCGCGCCCAGAATCCGGTGCCTGCGCCCGCACAAAGCGGCCCTTTGGCCCTGATCGGCGGCACTGTGCACGTCGGCGACGGTAACGTGATCGAAAACGGTACCGTCTTGTTCCGCGACGGTAAGCTGGAACGGGTCAGCGCCGGCGGCCAGGTGCCGGCGGGCTACGAAACCGTGGACGTAACCGACAAGCATATCTACCCCGGCCTGATCGCCCTTAACACCCAGCTGGGCCTCACGGAAATCGGTGCCGTTCGTTCCACCAACGACCAGCGGGAAACGGGCCGGATCAACCCCAATGCCCGGGCGTTGATTGCTTTTAATACGGACAGCCAGGTCATCCCAACGGTCCGCAGCCGGGGTGTTTTACTCGCCCAGATCACCCCCGTCGGTGGCTACGTGAGCGGCCGCAGCAGCATGGTGCAGCTCGATGGCTGGAACTTTGAAGACGCCGTGGTCGGCGAAGATGACGGTGTTCACGTCAACTGGCCCCGCCGCAGCTCCTGGAGCTGGCAGACCCGGCAGGTCAGCGAAAACAAGGACTACCCGGAGCAAGTGGACGGTCTGGTAAACTTCATGAAGGAAGCCGCCGCTTACTGCGGGACGGCGCGTACCGGCGACCGCCTCCTGAAACTGGAAGCCATGTGCGCCGCCGTTGCCGGAACCAAAAACGTCTACCTGCACGTGGACGGTCCGCGGGAGATCATGCACGGCGTACAACTGATCAAGGAGTTGGGCGGTAAGCCCGTGGTCGTGGGCGGGAGCGATGCTCACCTCGTCGCGGACTTTCTGCAGCGCGAGCAAGTACCGGTTATCCTGAGCAGCACCCAGGCCCTGCCCAATTCTCAGGACGAAGCCATTGACGGCCCCTACGCCAAGCCCGCCCTGCTGGCGGAAGCCGGGGTGGATTTTGCCATCAGCCACGGTGGCTACTGGGAACAACGCAACCTGCCCTTCGTGGCCGGCCAGGCCGTTGGCTTTGGCCTCGACTACGAGCAGGCCATCAAGGCCATTACCCTGACCCCCGCTAAAATTTCGGGCATCGACGGGGCCTATGGCAGCCTGGAGGCTGGTAAGTCAGCCACCCTGATTGTCGTCGCCGGCGATGTACTGGATATGCGCACCAGCAGGGTGGAGCACGCCTTCATCGACGGCCGGAAAGTGGACCTGGACAACAAGCAGGCCGAACTGTACCGGAAGTTTAAAGAGAAGTACCGCCGCGCCGGGAAATAAATAGTCCTCCGGAAAACAAATGGCTGCCGCCGCGCCCTGTACGAGTACGGGGTGCGGCGGTTGTTTTATGTGCCAAAATGCACCGTCAGTTCTAAATTAGGTTTTTGCTAAGGGGCGGAGCTCCGCCTTTTGTAGCGAACGGGGCTTGCCCCTTCGTATTAGTTGTGTGATTGGTGGTGTAAACCGTTTTTTGCCCCGCCATTACCGATTTCCCCACATCGCCTATCTTGGCCCCATGTTTGCACCCACCACGTACGCCGCCCGCCGCCACCAACTCGCCACCGCCATCCCTTCCGGACTGCTCTTCCTTCCGGGCAACCGGGAAGCACCGATGAACTATACGGACAATACGTATCCGTTCCGGCAAGACAGTAATTTCCGGTATTTCGCCGGCCACAATCTTCCGGATCTGGCCCTTACCGTAGACGGAGGCACGGGGAAAAGCCGCCTGTGGGGAGATGACATCAGCCTGGACCACGTGGTCTGGATGGGCGCCCAGCCCAGTATTGCCGAGCTCGCGGCCCGGATCGGTGCCGAGCGGGGCGGAACCCGCGCGGAGTTATCCGCCCTGCTGCAACAGCACGCCCGGGAGGTTCACTTCCTGCCGCCTTACCGGGCGGAGCGGAAAATGTACTTGGCCGAGCATTTGGGCGCGGACGCAGGTGCGAGCCAGGAACTGATCAGAGCAGTGATTGAGCTGCGGTCCCGGAAATCAGCGGAGGAACTGGAGCAAATGGATATTGCCGTGCGGACCAGCATGAAGATGCACGCCGCCGCGCGTGCTCACGCCGCACCGGGCCAACTGGAAGCCGAAGTTGCCGGCCTTATCGAAGGCATCGCCATTTCCGCCAACGGTCGCCTGTCTTACCCCGCCATCGTGACCCGTAACGGGCACGTACTCCACAACCATTACCACGGCAACGTACTGCAAAAGGGAGACCTGCTGCTGATCGATGCCGGCGCGGAAGCGCCGAGCGGCTACGCCGGCGACATTACCCGCACCTTTGCCGTCGGCGCGCCGATGACGGAACGGCAGCAGGCCGTCAACGACATCGTCCAGCAAGCCCTGACGGATTGTACAGCCGCCCTGCGGCCGGGCATCACCTACCAGTCCGTCCACTTCGCTGCCGGCAGGATCATTGCCGCCGGCCTGAAGGACCTTGGCCTGATGAAAGGGGACGTTGACGAAGCCGTCGCCGCCGGCGCGCACGCCCTGTTCATGCCGCACGGCCTCGGACACATGATCGGGCTGGATGTACACGATATGGAAGACCTGGGCGAAGACCTCGTCGGCTACGACGACCAGGTACAGCGCAGCACCCAATTCGGTACCCGCAGCCTGCGCCTCGGCCGCGCACTGCAGGAGGGCTTCGTGCTCACCGTAGAACCGGGTATCTACTTTATCCCTGCCCTGATCGACCAGTGGCGGGCGGACGGCACCTGCGCCGACTTCATCAACTTTAATGCCCTGGAGGATTACCGGGATTTCGGCGGCATCCGCCTGGAAGACAATGTGGCCATCACGGCTACCGGCCACCGGGTGCTGGGCTAAAGGACAGCCGTTTCACTCGGCTGGATCAGGTCCCATAAATTGCCGTAGGGGTCGGCAAAGACCAGAACACGGCCGTAGGGGAAATCTGTCGGTGGACGGATGATGGTGACCTCCGCAGCCAGCAGCCGGGTGTGGTCGCGGGCAAAATCATCGGTAAAGAGGAAAAGGAAAACCCGGCCGCCGGTTTGGTTGCCGATGCGGGATCGTTGCACCTCCCCTACTCCCTTGGCGAGCAGCAGCGAGCAGTGCTCCGGCCCGCCGCCCGGCGGGCGAACGACGACCCACCGCTTCTGGTCGTTCAGGACCGTATCTTCCACGATGTCAAATTGCAGTGTTCCGGCGTAGAAGGCCAGGGCTTCGTCGTAGTCATCGACTACGAGCGCAATACGGGCCAGGTGTTGTGGCATGACGGGTTTTTACGGGAAGTTAACTTCTATTTACTTATCGTTAGTCGGCGAAGCGCAGCGAGTAAGGCCGGCCAACCTGCGGAAGAATAACGAGCTGCACGGACTGTCCTGAAATCAGGAATTTGCTTGCGTAGCGCAGGAGGCTTACCCTCCGTTCGTGTTACTCGTGCAAATCCCCAAACCGAAGTACGCCCAATAACCGAAAAGAAGTATAACCAAAATCGTGGAGCCCCTGCTGAAAGCGAAATTCGTAGTTGAGGGCAGCGTCGAAGTTGCTCCGGCACGTTAATCGGTACACCAGGGGCTTATCCCCGTCATCGAGGTAGCCCAGGTACCCCCCCAGCGCCTGGGTGAGGGTGAATTGGGTGAATTGGCAATCGACCCCGCCGCCGTAGAGGAAGCTGTCGTTTTGCAGGGCGTTGGTTTCGAAGCGTTGCCAGACGTAGAAGCCCGCCATCAAGTGGGGCCGAATTCGTTGCAGGGCCCCGCGACCAACTGCAAAATCCTTGCCGAAGGATACATCGAAAAAATATCCCGGAGCATCCGTAAACCGGGCGGCGGAAAGCTTGCCGCCGGAAGCCGTGCGGAGGTTAATGGTTAAAACAACGTCCGGTAAGGTAGCGTGGTCCTGCAGGAGTTGCAGGTAGGTACTGATGTAGACGTCGCCGGAGGCGGTGCCCTTGCCGTCGAAGTCCCTCGCCCGGCGGATGTCCCGGGTCAGCGTATCCATCCGGTAATACTCCAGGGGAACCCACTGGAGGCGGAGCCCGACACGGTCGGAGAAAAGCGGGACGTAGCCCTCGGAATAAAGATTTGTGGTACGGTCTCCGGTACTCAGGTGTTGCGCGGGGCCCAGGGCCAGGCTGGCGCCTTCCGGGAGGCGCCCGTTTTTTACTTCGGGGACCGGCAGGGCATTGGGGCCCATAAAGCCCGGGGCAATGATCAGGTAATTTTGCCAGGCGGTTACTCCATCCCACTGGTGACGGCTATTCCACCAGCTAAAATCCTGACTGTAGCCGGGGCCGGGTAACCCCAGAAGTGCTAATAGCAGAAGAGCACCGTAATGCTTCGTTACCAGATACATACCAATTTATTTCAGCCCACAAGAACGGCCAAAATTCAGGTGCCGGGGCAAAACTCGTCGAGATTATGCCCTGTCCGGTCGAAAGCAATTTAGCAGACCGTGGAATTCCGGCACTTTAGCAAAAGAATTAATCAACTACCATTATGCGTTACCTCAACTTATGTGCATTCTTCTTACTAGCCATCCTCGTGGCGGCGTGTACGAGTGATAAAACCTACCAGTTACTGACCAACGATGCCCGGGGCATCGAGTCTGGCGACGAAGTCTACCGCCAGGGCATCAGGGTCGGCGAAGTAGAAGAGGTCGCCTTCGACGGCGACCAGGTGAAAATTGAAATTTCGATTGAAGAACCCCTTTACGAAGGACAAGGTTTTTCCATCCGCCGTGGCGAAGACGGACAGCAACTTGAGCTGGATCGACCGGATCGCGAAGCTAATGCTTTAGCGGACGGAGCCATCGTGACCGACCACAACTTTGGAGATGACCTGCTCATTGGCCTGGACGGACTGGGGCATGGCCTGGAAGGACTCGGTGAAGCCCTGGGCAGTGCCATGGAAAATGCTTTCGGCCGGGACGGCGAAAAGCTGGAACGGTCCCTGGAGCGAATCGCCAACCGCTGGGAAAATACGGGAGAAAACATCGGAGAGGCCATCGAGGCCTGGGCTGAGGAGCACGAAGACGAACTGGAAGCCCTTGAATTCAAACTGGAAAAGTGGGCCAAAGAGCACGAATCCGACTTTGAAGCTTTCGGCGAGGAAGTGGAAGCCTGGGCCGAAAACTTTGAAGGCGACATGGAAGACTTCGTCGATGAAATGGAGCGGGTCTCCGATAAATACGAAGTAGGCTCCCGCGCCTGGAAACGGGAAATGCGCAAGGTCCTGAAAGACCTTGAGTAAAACCTGACACCGGGAGCATCATTCCTCCAGCATCCGCCCCGCAATTTCTTTCAGCAATTTGGCCGCCAGAAAGGCCGTCATGCCCTGATGATCCCGGTCCGGATTGTATTCTACGATGTCAGCCCCCACGATGTCGGCCTCCAACTCCTGGATGAGCCGGATGACCTCCCGGGAGGTAAGCCCTCCCGGCTCGTGGTGAGAAACGCCGGGCGCATAAGCAGGGTCCAGCCCATCCAGGTCCAGCGTCAGGTACAGCGGTTGGGAAAAGCGGAAAGGCTGGCTGAGGTCTAAAGACTTCATTTCGTGCACCTCTACCCCAAAGCGCTCAGCCTGGGCCGCCTGGTGGGGATTGAGGGTACGGATGCCGACCTGAACCAGGCGCGCCGCCAGGCCATTTTCCATAATCCGGGCAAAGGGGCAGGCGTGCGAGTGCTCGTCTCCCGCAAAACTGTCGTACAGGTCACTGTGCGCATCAATTTGCAAAATGGCCAGTTCCGGGTAGTGGGCGGCGTACGCCCGGATGATGGGGTAAGTCATGGAATGATCTCCGCCGAGGGAAAGTACCTTATGCCCGCCCGCCAGGTGCTGAGCCGTAATTCGCTCAATATCAAAATAGGCGGAAATGGGGAAATCTCCGGCATCGATGATTCGGGGACCTTCCAGGCTTTGGCCTAATTCTGACATCTGGTTCATCGAGCCGGAATGTAGAGCCTGCCTGATCAGTGGTGGCGCCTGCGCCGGTCCGCGCTGGTAAGAAGACTTTTCATCCCAGCCAATACCCTGTATCGTTATTTTTTTCATGCGCTTCGTCTGGTAAGTTAAGGGGGGAGGTGACTCGTCAGCGTGCTTTCAGCAGCGCCAGTACGGCAGCGGCACACCCCCAGGATACGGTGAAGCCGGCACCACCGTGGCCGTAGTTATGAATGATCTTTCCTGCGGCTTCCAACCGGATACTGGGCCGGCCGGGGCGTAACCCGGCGGAGAGTTGTACGTTTTGGGGGCTACGCAGTTGTCCCGGAGCTATTCGCTGGCAGCGTGCGATGATGGCGGCGGTAAGCTCCGGGTCGGGTGCTTCCGAAAAGTCTCCCCGGAGGGCGGTCCCGCCGAGCACGAGGTAATCCTGCCGGGGAATAATGTAGGCGAGTTCCTGCCCCGCAGCATCGAAGGCAAAATCTGCGATGGTGGGCGTTACCCCCGGCTGCTTGTCAGCTTTCAAAAGCTGGCCCTTGACGGGATACATCGTTTCGTCATTGAACAGGAGCCTTGACCCCAGGCCGCTGCAGTTGACGACGTAGTCGTACTGCGCCGTTAACCGCCCGGGGTCGGTGATCTCCTGAAAAATAATGCTGCCGCCTCCTGTAGTCACCCTGTTGCTGAGGTAAGGCAGGTAAATCTGGGTTTCGATCAGCGGAACGCGTAATTGGTAGCCCAGGGGGAAAGCCGGCGGCAGGGTCTCCGGCGCAAGAACTTCAATTCCGCCTTCCGGAATCGAATCCCGCCACCATACTTCCCTGTCTTTTACCAGTACTTTCAGGTTGACCATGCTGATTCCCGCAGCGGGCGTCTTGGCTAAATCCTGAAAAACGTGGAAAGCTTGCTGGGACCAGCGATTGACCGCTTCCACCGGTTTGGCCAGGTAGGGCAGCCAGATGGCTGCCGCCTTGCTGGAGGTCGTTTCCGTTACGGCCTGGTGGGTAAAAACATCCACCTCGTAGCCGGCGTCCAGGAGTACCTGGGCGGTGGTTAACCCCATTACTCCCCCGCCGATTATTCCGATTTTGCCCACGGTCATTTTGGCTAAAGATGCGGAAAAAGATTAATCCGGGAGGAGGGTTGTCAGCTCCCTGACGCCCCCTGCGCCCAGGTCACCAAGCGCCCAGGAGCCGATCCTTACCCGGATCAGGCGGACGGTCGGGAAACCCACCGCAGCGGTCATCTTGCGAACCTGCCGGTATTTCCCTTCACGGATGACGACGGCCACCCAGCTCGTAGGCCCGTGGCTGGCGCCGCGGACCCGGCGCGGAGGAAAGGAAAAAACGGGCGGCGGCGTCAGCCGGCGAACCTCCCCGGGCAGCGTGGTGTAGCGTTTGCCGTCAAAGCCAATTTCTACTCCGCATCGCAGTTGTTCGAGGGCAGCGTCCGTGATGACGCCGTCGAGTTCAACGTAATATTCCTTCTCAAACTTTCGGCTCGTGATGGCGGCGGAAACTTTCCCGTCCGTTGTCAGCAGTAGTAGCCCCTCGGAGTGTTCGTCAAGCCGGCCAATGGACATTGTCCCCGGCGCAAAATCGTACAGCTCCCCCAGCATCCGCTTGTTGCGGCGGGTGTTGTGTTGGTGGGTAAACTGCGAGAGGCAGGAGTGCGGTTTGTTGAGGAGGTAATGATGATGCCGGGGCACGGGAAAAGTAATTGGGTGGGGCAAAGAAAACCCCGCCGAAGCGGACGTACAAGCGCAGCGGAGTTTGGCGGGGTCGCAGGTGCAGGAATAGTTTTTATCAGCAGGGGTGCCCGGTCCTTCCTCGCTCTTCTACGGATTGCCGGCACCGGCGGTCGCGCCTGAAAAACAGTTGGCTTATACCATTCTTACTGGCTGGCAATTGATGTACTGGACGATCCGGGGTTCTGGGAGGTATTCAGTCCGCTTGAAAGGAAAGTGCAAGGTTGACGAAAAGCCCCCCGGAAAACCAGCTGCTTAAACCCTGCAATGCCTGAGCTTAAGAAGCCAACCGCGTTTGGCCGTATGCTTCGATTTTTTGCAGCAGCAGGGCATGAGCAACGGAAGAGAATGAACCGAGTTCTCGGGCAATCAACTGCCCTTCCTGCAAGTACCGGTCGGTCTTCTCTTTCGTCCACCACGAAGGCGGCTGCAGGGAAAGGTTGCTGATGCGGTCGCACATCTTCACGATGGCTACCTCGCGGGGTTGTTGCCGGATGCGCCGGAGACTATCCGTCATTTGCTGTTGCTTGTCCGGCAGCGTCTCGTCTTTGGTGAGTGCCTGGACGCCGGCCAGTACCGCTGGGCCGAATGCTGCCAGAAGTAAGGCGTCGGTAGCGGTTGTGTCTTCCAGCAAGTCGTGCAGGATTGCACAGCAGGAGAGGAGGTTAAGGTCCAGGCCCGGCTCGCGTTCGGCGACGAGGGTCGCCTGCAGGTACACCTGCCCCAGGTGGTAGAGGTAGGGCAGTTTGTCGCCGTAGCGTTGGTCGGCGTGGTACTGGCCGGCAAGTTGCCAGGCACGGAGGCAGTTATCGTTCATCTAAGGTGTTTAACCGGATAATGAGGTGAACCAGGTATTGGTTGCAGCTGCCGCCGTATTCCCTGCGTTCACGCCCTATCTTTGGGGGTATGCGCTGCTTACTCCCAATATTACTGCTGCTCCCTTTGGCTTGCGGACCTTCCGCTCCGCAGGAACCGACAACCGGCAAACCGTTGAATTTCGACTGGCTACTCGGCCACTGGCAACGCGGCGACGATAAGCCCGGTCAGGTAACTTTTGAATCGTGGGACAAGCGTGCTGACGACCACTACACCGGCTTCAGTTTTCGGATGGCGGGCCAGGATACCGTCTGGCAGGAAACAATGCACCTCTTGGCCAAAGATGGAACCTGGATCCTGGAGGTCAGCGGCGAAGGGGAGGTAATTCCCTTCACCCTGCGGGAAACAAACCCGCAGGGTTTTCGCAGCAACAACCCGGTGCACGATTTTCCTAAGGAAATCAATTACCAATTGCGGGGCGATTCGCTGTACGCCGTGATCGCGGGCGGCGGGCAGGAAATTCCCTTTACGTTTGGGCGGCGGTAGGGCTGAAAAAAGGGTGTATGACAAATTGCACAACTAATACGAGGGGGCAAGCCCCGCTCGCTACGGAAGGCGGACCTCCGGCCCTTAGCAAAGGCTTAAATTTGGAACTGGCTGTGCATTTTGTTAAGAACACTGAAAAAAAGAGCGAAAGCCTATGAAAAATCTAATGTTTATCTTGTTCTTAGGTTTAGTACTGCCCTTGTCTAGCCAATCAACTAAAAAGGACTCACTGAGGAGTGTAATCTTAAAGAAGTATACAAAAGACCGTGTAATACTACCTGTTTATGGAAGATTTGCGGCGGATATTCAGTTCAAGGAGTTTGATCTGAAAGGGTACAAAGTGCATAACCCTAAGGGTTCATTTAATTTGGAGGTGATGATCTGTGGTCAGAAAATTTTATTCCCTAAATCAAATGATCTAACTAGTGTTGACGGTGTGAAATTTGAAGATCTGCTGTTGGAGAATGGCAATATACTTGTTGCCACTGGGTGGGTACATACTATTGTCGTGGGACACCAGGATTACACCGATATAATTACCACCTACGAACACGGGCTGATAACCAGCCAGATTTACCTGAAAAATGAGCAGGTGATAAAGTGCGAGCAGTCAAATTTTGATTTTTCAAAGTGTCGCTGATGTCGAGTGTATTCCCTTGTTATTACTATCCCAAAACCACTCTGACTTATTTATAAACACATTCTACACCATCAGGCAATAACCCGGCCGAAGGGTGCTCAGGCCGACGCTCGCAAAGTGGCCCGAAAAAGGAATCAGTAGCTCATGCTTTGGAGATACATTATCATTGGCAGGTTCTGGTAAAAAAATTAGGTAGCCTCCCCCTGCTTTTTCACCTCCTGCCCCGCACCCGCGTCCGCGCCCCTGTCCCCAACTCCTGCCGCTAAAAACACCATCGTTTTGCAACCATGCCCCCCTCCCTTGCCGTTACCCCACCGGAGAAAGTCGGCCCCGGAGAGCGGCCGACTAACGAACTAAAAGACTAACGAACTACCTTTGCGCCTTCAAACGATCAAAATGGAACGCAGCGAACAAGAACTCGTCCGCCGGGACAACCTGGCTAAAATCCGCGAAATGGGTATTGAGCCCTTTCCCGCCGCCACCTTTCCCGTAACGCACCTGGCCAAGGAAATCAACGACAAGGCGGAATTTGCTGAGGATAAAATGTCCACGAACTTCAAGGAAGTGACCATCGCCGGCCGCCTGATGGCCCGCCGGATCATGGGCAAGGCTGCCTTTGCGAGTATCCAGGACAGTTCCGGCCGCATCCAGATCTACGTTAGCCGGGACGATATTGCCCCCGGTGAGGACAAGGCCCTGTACAATACGCTGTTCAAGAAACTGCTCGACCTCGGCGATTTCATCGGCGTGACCGGTCACGTATTCCAGACCCGGACCGGAGAAACTTCCGTACACGTAAAGGAATTTACCTTCCTGAGCAAAAGCCTCCGCCCCCTCCCCGTGGTGAAGACGGACGACGAAGGCAACGTCTATGATGCCCTCACCGATCCTGAACTGCGCTACCGTCAGCGGTACGTGGACCTGGTCGTCAACCCCGGCGTGAAGGAAATCTTCCTGAAGCGGACCAGGCTCGTGACGGCCATCCGTACCTTCCTGGACGGTATGGGCATGATCGAGGTGGAGACCCCCATTCTGCAGGGCATCCACGGCGGTGCTGCCGCCCGCCCCTTCGTAACGCACCACAATACGCTCGACATTCCGATGTACCTGCGTATTGCCAATGAGTTGTACCTGAAGCGCCTCATCGTCGGGGGATTCGACGCCGTGTACGAATTTTCCAAGAACTTCCGCAACGAAGGCATGGACCGGACGCACAACCCCGAGTTCACCGCCATCGAGTTTTACGTGGCCTACAAGGATTATAACTGGATGATGGATACCACCGAGCAGCTGCTCGAGTACGTCATCAAAACCGTCAACGGCGGCGACCACGCCAAAGTGAAGGCCGGCGACCACGAGATTGACTTCTCGGGCCCCTACCGGCGCCTGACGATGGCCGACGCCATCAAGGAGTACACCGGAGAGGACATTAACGGAGCGGACGAAGCCGAGCTGCGGGCCATCGCCAAGCGCCTGCACGTGGAGCTGGACAAGACCA
The DNA here is from genome assembly GCA_030431945.1 of Bacteroidia bacterium. GTDB lineage: Bacteria > Bacteroidota > Bacteroidia > Chitinophagales > Saprospiraceae > Neolewinella. The sequence goes on from JAUIIF010000054.1 coordinate 12,893, forward strand.
TGGGCCGCGGAAAGATCATCGACGAGATTTTCGGGGACCACGTAGAGCACCAGCTGATTCAGCCAACCTTCATCACCGACTACCCGGTCGAGATGAGCCCGCTGACCAAGAAGCACCGCTCCAAGCCCGGGCTGGTGGAGCGTTTCGAACTCATCGTTAACGGTAAGGAAATCGCCAACTCCTACTCCGAGCTGAATGACCCGATCGATCAGCGGGAACGCTTCGAGGAGCAGGTAAAGCTGGCCGACCGTGGTGACGATGAAGCGATGCCCATCGACGAAGACTTCCTCCGGGCCCTCGAGTACGGGATGCCGCCCACGGCCGGTATCGGCTTTGGTATCGACCGGCTGGTCATGCTCGTGACCGGTCAGCAATCCATCCAGGAAGTACTCTTCTTCCCCCAGATGAAGCCGGAGCGCACGGAAGCTGCGGAGGAGTAACTTACTTTAGCGGCAGGGTAGTTTTGTAGAAAACGGGTAGCATCAGTCGGCCACGTTCCCCCTGCAACTACCCTGCTG
>JAUIIF010000055.1 GCA_030431945.1 Bacteroidia bacterium
GGAGTGGCTTGCGGCACGCTCATCCGGTATCCTTTCGCGAGGAGGCCAAACCCTGCCATTGCGACCAGGTACAGTACCGTGGCAAAAACCAGTAATCGTAGGGGTAATCGATCAATTGTCATGCGAGGGTATTTGAAGTTGTTGGTTAACGAGCTTGTAGTAGCGTCCCTTACGTTGCAGCAATTCTTCGTGGCTGCCCTGTTCGGCGACCTCGCCCTGGTGTAAAACGATGATGTTATCGGCAAACTGGATGGTACTGAGGCGATGCGCCACAATGATGACGGTACGGCCCCGGAAGAAATGCTGTAAAGCGTCCATGATCAGGGTTTCATTCCCGGCATCGAGGCTGTTGGTTGCTTCGTCCATAAAGACGTATTCGGGATTTTTGTAAATCGCACGCGCCATTAAGATTCGCTGCTTTTGCCCCATACTCAGGCCTTTACCGTCCCTGCCTACCGGCGTATCGTACTTATTGGGCATGGATTCGACGAACTCTCCCAGGTTCGTGATGTCTACGGCCATCCGGAAAGTATCCTCGTCAAAATCATCCCCCAGGGTGATGTTTCGTTTGATGGACTCATTGAAGATGAAGCTTTCCTGAAGGATGACGCCGCAACGCCGGCGCCACTGGTCAAGGGCCAGGGAGCGGAAGGTATCCTCCCCGATTTTCACCTGTCCCTCATAGTGCTGATAATACCCCAGGAGTAATTTCAACAAGGTTGTTTTTCCACTCCCACTGGCCCCCACGATAGCCGTGGACTTGCCCGCGGGAATTTCCAGCGAAACGTTCCGGAGGGTTGGCTTCCCGAACTGGCCGGCGTGGCTGAAGTTGACCTTGTCCAGGGTAATCGCCAGCTGACCGGCGGGTAATTGCACCCCTTCTCCATAGGCTGCCTCTTCCTTCGCCGACCAAAATTCCGTTATCCGGTCCAGGCTGATCAGCGCCTCCTGTCCACGGATAATCCCCTGAACGATTTGTTCCATTGGTGAGACCAGCTGGCCGATGATGAACTGAATAGAAAGCAGCGTACCCAGGGTAATCTGATTGTTGATGATCAGACTGGCGGACAAAAAGAGAATGGACAACTGGGCAATTTCAATGATCAGCATCGTTCCCGTATCCTGGATCTGGTTGACGCGGAGGGAGTCTGCGGTATTTTCGAAAGAGTCTTCCTTATTTTCTTTCCACTTCTGGTGGAAAAAGCCCTGGCCGTTACTGATTTTGAGGTCATGCATCCCGTTGATGATCTGCAGGATCAGGGACTGATCGATCGCGGCGTATTCAAAGCGTTTGACGTCAATTTTTTTACGGGCTTTGAGAAAATAGATGATCCACACGGCATACACGGCCGTCGCCCCCATAAACAACCCGAAGAAAAGTTGGTGAAAATTCAGCAGGACAAAGCTGTAGACGACTACCGTGAGTGCTGAGATCAGTACGGACAGCGCATTTTTAGTCAGGAAAGACTCAATGCGGTGATGATCATTGATGCGCTGCAGGATATCCCCTACCCGGCGACTTTCAAAAAAAGGGATGGGCAGGGCAAAGAGCTTATTGAGGAAACTGGAAATTAATTGAAAATTAATCCGGAGGCTGAGGTGTAACACCAACCATCCGCGGACGATGTTGAAAAAGGTTTTGCTGAGGATAAAGACCAGCTGCCCGAAGAGCAGGAATTTCACAAAGCTCAGATCTCCTGCCCCGATGCCCAGGTCCACGATCATCTTGGTAAAGAAAGGCAGCAAGTACTGTACGGCGGAAACCGTGACAATGCCCAGCAGGATGACCGGTAAGAAGGCCCGCAGGTGCCTGAGGTGAGGTTGCAGGACTTCCTTGCGTACCTGGTTTTTATCCTTAACGGGTTCCGTAGCCGGGGCGTCCTGGTGCTCAGGCACTTCCCCTGGTTCGAACAAGAGGGCATACCCTACCGGAGGCGCATCCGGTGCCAGGCGCTTCGTCATGAATTTTGCCGCCAACTGGTCTTCTTTCAGCCGGACAACTCCGGAGGCGGGATCTCCCAGGACGTACCGGTTGCCGTGCCTTCCGTAGAAGACAACGAAGTGATTGTTATTGACCAGCAGGATGGCAGGGCGGTCAGCCGGGATTTTTTCCAGGTCTTCCATTGACGCCAGCATGACCCCTTCGCCGATTAAGCCGTAATAAGCGCCGGCATTAATCAGGGAGGTGAAAGAAGTGCCGACCCGGTCAATGCGGGTTAGTTCCCGCAAACGGCTCGCTTCCACCTTACGGTCATGATAGGCGGCGATCATGGACAGGGCAGCGATTCCACAATCACGCATGTTCTTTTGCCGGACGAACGGATAAGTTACCAGTAACATAGTGGTGCGATTAAAGAACAGTTTGAGATACGGACCGGGACTTTCTTCTTCCCTGCTGGAGGTAAAAGCGCTCCATGAAGAAATAGAGAACGTGTTCGTGCAATTTATTTTTGCCCGTGGCAAAACGCAGGATAAACATGTGGAGATAACTGCGCAGCAACTCTTTACGCTGCCGGGGAGCGACCTCCTCCAGGTTATCAGCGTACCATTTAGTCAGCTCCGCCCGGAACCACTCCATAGTTCGGTACAGACCGATCTGATCCTGGAAGGGGGAACCGATGTTGCTCATCATTTGCTCCAGCGGCTCGTAATTGTTCAGGTACCGTTGAATCAGGCTCCTTTTCTGCAGCTTATTGGTATTGAAGATGTAGGCGAAGGTGCCACACCGCTCGCGGAGGAAGGACAGTAATTCTTTTCTTTCCAGGCCAAAAACTTCCAGGTAAATCGTCATTACCTTGAACATGAGCAGCCATTCGTAATCCTTATTGACTTCCGCGACCAGGATCTGCTTCAGCCGCAGTACTAATTCACTGTCAATTCCGAAGAGTTCTTCACTCGGCAGTACGAGTGGTCCGCCGTATCGCTCGACTTCCCTGCGGTAGGTATCTATCTGAACCTTCTGGATGAAGCCGCTGTCCACCTCAGGCGCAAAGAACTCGTTAAACGATTCCAGAATTGCCCCGACCACAGCGTAGGAGGTTGGCTTTACCCGTAAGCGCAGGTGGTAATTCGGGTCCGTCAGCCGCAGAAAGAAAAAGCTGCTGATGTTGCCATTTTGTTTCCACTCTGCCATCAGTACCGGCAGCTTCTCGGAAACCAGCTTTTCCACGGTTGCCGCGCCGGCGTAGATTTTGAAGTACAGCCATTCTTCGGAGGGAGTCACGCTGCGCGGGATACCGGGAAGCGGCTGGTAAAACTGAGGAACAGCGACCGGCGCTTGTCCTTTGAAGGCCTCATTCCGGAAGGGCAGGAGAATTTCGTGGTGATACCCCTTGTTTCCGGCTTCAAACCACTGTTCGGCGGGCCCTGATCCGATGGCTTCGGAGATAAACAGCTTCTGTTCGCTCACCATATTGGCCAGGAGGAACGCCCCCAGGTGGTTATTGATGTCAATGTGAATCGGCGTCCCTTTTTCGTAGAGGGTGAAAACGCTGGGCCACCCCTCAGCAGCGAACAACTCTTTTAGTTGCTGCTGAAAATCAGCTAAAGACTGCTCCTTGAGCTTACGGATGGGGTGCGTGGGTATTTTCCAGCTTGCGGGGCGGAAAACAAAGTCTTCATACTGAATACGGGGGATGAAGTCGACCATTCCCGAAAGGTTCCCCAGGTTCAGGCTGTACTCGTAGTAGCCTTCGTGGTATTCCTCCTGCAGGCAGGCCAGGAATTTGTAAACGGGCAGGCAGTTGTAGGCGTAGTTATGGGCGGTGGAAACCCGGGGAATGATTTCTTTACCGGTTTGGCGGTTCACCAGAATAACCCGGTTGTTGCGGACGCCTACGTAAATGTCGCCGGCGGCGATCAGCCCTTCTTCCCGAGTATTTGACTTGGTAATGAAGGCGATTTCGTGCTTCCGGCTACGCGGGCGTTCGGTGATGTTGCCGATACGGATATTCGCCAGGTGATTTACCTCCGCCACGGTACAGCCCGGGAAGCATTTCTCCTCAAAGTCACTCAGCTTATTGACTACCTCTTCCAGTTCATCCGAAAGGTGCGCGAAGCGGGAGATCAGGGCAGTCCCCGTATCCTTACCCAGGTCCTGAAAAACCACTAAAGGGTTCTCTTTTCCTGGCTGGGGGACCAGTTTAAGCATGGCAGCTGAAGTTGGCGGCAGGTGCTTGATATCGTAAGTGAAACGCTCCAGGTCTTCATCCGTCAGGTCAATAACCTGACTTTGTTCATTGGCTGCCTTGATGATTTTCCCCATAAAAAAGGCATGCAGGCCATAATCCCACTCGATGGTTTTCTTCATGGTGGGGGCCAGGCGGCGGGCCACGGGCAGGTTATCGACCAGCGGGGCGAAGGAAAACATTTCGGAGCCGACGTTTTCAAAACCAACGCCGAGTTCAGGGTCCAGGGCCAGTAGAATCGGTACAAACTGGTCTTCGTACCGCTCATGAAATTTAGCCCGGAAAGCCGTAATGGCGGAATTCTGGCTGACCTTACACAGCTTAGTGAACGCCTTGATGCCCTTTTGAATGTGACGAGCGGTGTTGAAGTCGAAATGAGGTGCTTCCGGCGTAGCAATTGCTACGTCCAGACGAATGATGTTCGGGTAAGCTTTCCCGTGGAAGGCAGCCACCACGTCGTGTACTTGCCGGTAGTTTTTAACTTGCCCTCCTTCCGCAATACCTTTCAGCATGTCCAGCAATCCGTGCAGGTGTTGCTGGTAGCGATGAATAATTTTACTGGTTGGTCCGTCGGGCGTTGCACGAGCGGCAAGGCGGGCAAAAATATCGCGCAATTGTTCCTGAAAGGTTTGCCCGACGATAAAGGGTTCCAGTTCACTGATCAGGATGCGCGCGGCTGCCAGTTGCTCTACAAAAGCCAGTCCTTCGGCGTGAGTAATATCATCTTCCTGAAAAATACCGGCAATTTCCTGCCCGACGGCCCCGTCCCGGGCGTAGGCGAGTACCCGATCCGTGTACTCAGAATTGGTAAAAATACTAAGGTTGTAGGCACGGCCTTTCTCGGAGTCGATGTATTCTACGTACCGGGATTTGTGACCGGCAGGCATGATGGTATTATTGGGATAGAAAGTCAGTAAACTGCTGATGCCGGGCTGGGCAGCAAACTCATTGGCCAGGTACATCAGGTAAGCCGTATCCAACTTTACGACCCGTTGGTAATCACGCCCGGCGATCTCTTGTTTAGGGGTTCTGGAATCAAGAACCTCTCCACAACCAACTCCGGCAAAATAACCATACGGTGTTGCCCGGTAGCTCATGCGGTTGAGGTACTTAAGGGCCGACACCCGGAATTTATTAACCTTTTTAGGATCCGCCGTTTCGTAAAAATCCCCGATCAGAAAGCGCTCTACTTCAGTATAAAAGCTGGGGCTTGACCCATAGATGGCTTCCTGTACCTCCCGGTCATTAAGTGCCTCTTTCAGGTAAGCATCAATAGAGGCAAAGTTTTCTCCTTCCGCAAAAGCCGCGACGGGACGAAGTGGCGTGCGGTAAACATATTTATCGTTGAATTTCAGCATGGCTATGGATATTTTCTTGATTATTAAGGATGGTTACTTTGCGAAAGCATTTTCTTCAGTACGGTATGCCTGGAGGCCAAACCCCTGGTGAATGAGCCGCAAAGACTCTTTTTGCTGGTCATTGAAATGCCCCACCTCGCGGATTACAAAGTCCGTGACGCCATATCTTTTGGCGATTTGGTGGATGCGCTCCTGAAAAGCATCCGGCGTTGCGATGAGGGTATTGACGATGGCATTGCCGTTATTGCCTGCCAGTACCTGCTCCTCCACTTCCCGCCGGGTGGCCTCATCCGGCACGCAGGACCCTGAAATGGCAATGATGGTGCGGGGGACAAAGCCGTGGGCCTGATGAAAAGCTTCGCGGTAGCGAGCGATTACGTCGTACTCTTCGTAATCCATGCAATTCAGGGCGTGGAAGGTGGACTTCACCATATGCGCTTTATTAGCGACGGCCTTAGTGTAATGACGGAAGGAACTCCCGAGAGAGAAAAGTTCGGGCGTGGACCCAAAGGCCGGAGGAAGAACCAGGTGTTCCTGCTGAATCGCCCGCTGCTCATTGTTAAAGAGGTAAGCGACCCGCGCCACCTTCTCATCAAAATCGTCCGGGTATTCCGAAAACTGCTCGTACCGCATCTGCCGCCCAATACTTGGCGAAGGGCGTCCGTTGGCGAACCCCAGGTGGCAGCGCCCCGGATAAAGGTTGTTGAGGAGCTTGAAGTCCAGGGCAACCTGGTAGGGCGAATAGAAATTGATCAACACCCCGGCGGTACCCACCGCAATACGCTGCGTGTATTCCAGCAGCAGCGGCAACATCATCCGGGGGCTGGCCCAGGGGGCGGTTGCGCTGAAGGAGTGGTGTTCGGTCAGCCAGAAATTCGCAAAACCCAGTTCCTCCGCTGTTTGGGCCAGCTCCACTACATCCATAATGGAGTGCATACTACTTTGCGACTTATGCCGGTAACCAAAGTCAAGGATGCCAAAAGTAAAAGAAGCCATGGTAGGAGGATTGAGTGAGTGAAGAGTAATTGTGGAGTCGGTCTCCCGAAGCAGCGGGGGGCAACCCTGCTGATCAGATTTTCAGCAACAGGGCATCGGCCAGGGGGTAGCCTCCACCCGGCAGCGTGGAAAGGGTGCCCAGCACGGCGCCGGGCAAACCGTCCAGGAAAGAGGCCGGGCGACGTAGTTCGAGGTCAACATATTTCGGCAGTTGCCAGAGTTCAGCGTAGTAATTGGCGTAGTAGTCCTTCGCCTGCTGAAAGATCTTTTCGCCCGTCGCCTCGTGCAGCAGGCCGAACATATAGACCAGGCCGGCTGCCCCGTGGCAAAAAAAGGCGTTGGTATTGATCTGGGCGTCGGTCGGATCCAGGCGCGTAGCCACGTGCCGGGCCAGTTCCAGGCCGGAGGCCAGCCAGTCTGCGCGACCAAAAACCTTGCCGGCTTTGATTTTGGCAAAAGCGATGTTGATGTCTCCGTAACACCAACCCAGGCGGCTGTTGTACGTTTCTTCCCGGACTGCCTCCCAGGCCGCCTCATCGTTCTCGATGACGGATTTAGGGTAATACTTATGCGACCCGGTGGTCTGGGGGCCGGGTTCAATACGGTAATGATCGATGTACTGCAGGAGGTTGGTGACCAGCACTTCCATTTCCTGGGGGCGGTAGCCGCGGGCGCAGGCTTCGGTCCAGAGTACGGCGTGGCCGGACATTCCGTGCGCCAGGCCGAAGTTGTATTCGTCCTTTTCCAGCTGCCCTTCCAGGACACTGTTATAGATGCGGCTGCCCAGCTCATCCGTTACCAGTTGTTCCTGGTAACGGGCTAAAATCTGATCCAGCGCCTCCTGCGTCGGTGGGTGATCCTGGTCATTGAGCAGCGCGAAGAAAACGCCCAGCGGGCCGTGCAGAAAGTCGGTATTTCTCTGGTCGAAGTCCGTCATGCTTTGCTGCAGCAGCATCCCCGTCAGACTGTCCCGGGTAGCGCGCTCCAGGACGTGTTCGGAGAAGCCCTCGCGCTTCAGTTCATCCAGCGCGTAAATGACACCGGCCAGGCCCGAGCACAGGCTGTTAAGCGAGCGAATCTTGAGGTCACCACTCCGCAACCGGGCCAGCAACTGATCCTGCAGTTCTTTGCTCAACTGTCTGAACTCCGCACCTGCGACCGCGCCAAAATCTGCAGACAGGACCCGGGCCAGGTGAGCACTGATGAGTGCCGCTCCGGCCAGTCCGTTCATCAGGCTGACGTCAAACTTATCCGTTTCTCCGGAGAACAACTGGTGAAAGTGGCGATGAGGAGCAGAGCTGGTATTTACGAAGGCAGTCATGGCTACTGGAGGTAGAAGAGTTGGTGAAGAAAAGAGGGGTCGGAAGCCAGGGCGAAGGCTGCTAGCGGGCGGCCGATGGCCCCTTCAAAAAGGCTGAAGGTTTTCATGGCGCGGTAATCGTACACGGGGTACTCCGGCAAGGGCGCGACCGGTTGGTTGAGCCCGTCATTCAGTTCCTGCCGCCAGTACGCCGCCGCCTCGGTAAAGGCGGAACGGCCACTCAATTCGGCCAGGCGCCGGAAGAAAAGCCAGGCGCCGGAACGACCGTACAGCAAGTTGTCCGAAACAATGCCGGTTTGCCCGACGGAACGGCGCTGCGCCGTTTTTTCCAGGCAGGCGAGGAAGTGATCTGCCCGCTGCGGTTCACCCAGAATCGTAGCGAGGCGGTAACCGGCAAAAAGAATGCCGCAATCGCCGTAAGCCAGGGAGAGCCGGCCCGGGCCGCTGGCACCACCGTCCTGGTAAAAGCAGGGGGCATCAGGGTGGGAGGCCTGTCTTAATTCGAGGGCCTTGAGGTAATCGTAGCCTAACTTCCGGAAGTCGACATCCTGCGGGTACCTGGTCAGGTACCGGGCCACGAAGCAGGCGTAGAAGGCCAGTCCGTGAGAAATGCCGCTCGGGATACGGTACTGCCCCTTGGTGTTGTGGCGGGCTAAGGCCGTAGCTGAAGGCAGGTGGTACAACCAGACACTGCGCAGGCGGGCGGCATCCGGCAGGTTGAGCAACAGGTAGAGCGCCGGATTAAAGGCGCCGGTGTAAGGATCCAGTTTCCCGGCGGCAAAGTAGTTCAGCATCTGCCGCTCAATCAGGGGGTCCAGAATGGGCAGGATTTCAGCGACGACCTCCTCCAGTTCCAGTTCCGCTGCGTAGGTGCGCAGCAGTTGCGCCACTTCGCAGTATTCGATGAGGGAAGTTCCGCCGGGCCGGTCAGGGTCAATAATGCCCTGCAGGCAATTCCAGGCGATTTGGCGGGCAGCCAACCAGTCAGCCTCCTGCCCCAGCACCCGAAAACGATGGAGCAGCAGTACGGCCAGCCCCCCCAGGCCGAAGCCGGTATCAAACCGGCTGACCTGCGGTGCGCGGGCGAGCAGGCCGTCACGGAGTTCCTGAGGCAGAAACCCCGTGACGGAGGCATAGTGCGTATGAAGATCGGCACTCATGACCCTTACTCTTTGAAACGGCCAACGTCTCCGGATGGACCCAGCTGATAATTTTTCTTCAGCTTGCCCAGGCGGTAGTTCAGCGCAATGGTGAGCCGCCGGGTATTGAAATCCGAGCCGTAGGTGGCGTTGAAATTCGTGAAGAACCGGGTGCCGGCAGCATTGTCGGTATTAAAGATATCCGAGACGCGGGCGCTAACCGTCAGGGCATCACCGGGGAGTTTGTAACGTGCCCCCGCGTTCAGTTCCCAACGATTTTCGGTTTCCTGCTGGAAGGTCAGGCGCCCCCGGTTGAAGAAGTAATCCGCATCGATGGAGAAGCGCTTCGTGACTTTGAACTGGGTAGAAGCCGAGAGGCTCAGTTTCGTATCCGTCCCCGTAAAAGCAGCCTGGTCTTCGGCGTCGCCGATGGCCCGGTAGGTGAGGGGGATGACCAGCGAAGTCAGCTGTCCACTCAGGCGGCCTCCCTGGCCGAGGCGGTAGTAGATGATGGACTGCACGTAACCCGCCCGCACGTCAAAAGCATTGGCGGAGGTAATCCGGGTAGTGCGGCCGTCAGGCTCCAGGCGGCGTACGCTGCCGACGTAGTTGGACCCGTGGATGTAACCGAAGTTGAGGTGGAACATCCGGAAAAAGCGGGTATTCAACGTAACGCGGTGGTCGATTTGCGGCAGCAACCTGTTGTTACCGGTGGTGAACGTATACGCGTCGAGGTAACGAACGTAGGGGTTGAGTTGCAGGTAATTCGGCCGGGTGATCGAAGAGCTGTAATTCAGGCTGAACTGGTAGTTGCTCCCGGCATCGTAGTTGATGGACAGGTTGGGGAACAGGTTCACGTAGTCCTGCGTTCCGGTTTCATTGACCTTATAGCTGCGGGCGCTGGCGTGGGTTGCTTCCACCCGGGCACCGCCACTGATGGAGAGGTTACCGATGTCCTGCGCGAAGGAAGCATAGGCGGCGTAGACCCGTTCGCGGTAAGCGAGGCTGTCACTCAGCGCCAGGTTCCGGCGCGGGGGCTGAAAGGAGATGGTATCGTAGGTGGCGAAGTTCCTGATTTCACCATCTGAGAGCTTTACGCCCAGCGAAAACTGGGTGGTTTCCGTGAGGTTTTTCTCCAGGTCGGCCCGGAAACTGAATTGTCCGCCGTTCAGGGGCAGGTCGGCCCGCACGATGCCTGCCTCCGTACCGCTGATGGTGGGGGGCTCCCGGCGTTCGAAGTCCAGTTGTTCCTCACTGTAGCCGGTCAGGTAACTGAGGTTGGTCTTGAAGGTACTGCCGAGGGAGTCGAGGTCGCGCTCGAAGTAAAGATCCGCCGACGACAGGTTGTCGTGGAGTCTTTGGGTTTCGTTGAAGAGAAACTCCTGGGGCTCCTGGTCGGTAAAGTCGAAGTTGTTGAGGTCCGTACTTCCTCCTTTTTTGTTGGTGAAGTAGGCGTAAGCCGTTGCTCCGATCCGCTGCCGTTCACTCAGGTCGAATTCGGCGCTCAGGTTGGCGGAGGGTAAGTTGCTCAGGTAGTTCGCCGTGGAGTTGATGGTACCGGTTCCGAGGAGTTCATCCGTGGCGGTGGTGTAGTTTTCGGCGCGGACGCTGGTGCCGTAGCTGAAATTACGGGCAAAGGAAGCACCACCGTTGAGCCGCAGTCGGTTCTGGTTGAGATTGACGTAGGCGGAATGGCTGTTACTCAGGTAGCGATCCACTGTCACCCGGTTATTAAGGCTGAGGTTGAAGAACTGGTCAATGGCCTTCTTGGTAACGATGTTGATCTCGCCGCCGGTGCCGGAGGCGTCCTGCGAAACGGTTTTACCACTCGTTACTTCGATGCTGCGGATATTATCCGCCGGGATGCTCTCGAGCAGGGTGGCGGCCTGGGCGGCCGTCATGGTTCGTTTGCGGCCATTGATCAGGACATTTACGGAACCGAATCCGTTCAGGGTAATGTTTTTCCCGCGTACGGAAATGCCGGGCACCTTATTCAGGATTTCCAGGGAATTGCTGGAGCCGGCGCTGGGCAATTGATCGACGGCAACGACCATTTTACCCCGGGAGAAGGCGATCACCGGCCGGGAGCTGGTGACTTCGACGACCGAGAGGTTGTTGGCCTGGGCGGTAAGCCGGGGGGATACCTCCACCGTTGCACCGGCGGTAACGGTGATCACTTCTGACTGGAAGTCTTCGAAGCTGAGCCGCGTGACCAGCAGGCGGTATTCTCCCGTGGGGATGTTCGTGAAAAGAAAGGTACCCGTTTCATCCGTCAGCTGAAAATCGACGGTACTACCTCCTTCACGGTTTAATGCAACGGAGGCGTAATCGATGATCGCTTCATCGGAGGCGGAAACCAATTGGCCCTGGATCGTTCCGGTCTGATCAGCTTGTGCTACCGCAGCAAGGCTAAGCAGCAACAGCGTGGCTGACAGCCAGGATCGCATGTTTATTTTGAAATACATGGTATTGAATTTATCGTGATTGAGCTATTACTTGAGGAAATCAGCGAGCGGAGAGGTAAAAGAAGAAGGGCTACTAAATTTTGGTATGTTGACAGTTTCCTATTAAGATGCTATGCTATTTTCCGGGGGGATTAGGTAATAAAGGCTCCCCGGTCTGTCGGTACTATTCTTCACCCATTCTTCATTTACATCCAATAAAACCTGGTTTATTTCATTTACACGCCGGCCTCAGGCTGGGAGAGTTCATCTCCGTTACAAGTCTTGCGGCAGCAGCTGGCGAAGGCCAGTGCTTCTACGCCGGCGTCGGGGGAGGTTCCTTTGGATTCGCCTTCGGTGGTACCGGCTTCCAGGGCGGAGAGCTGCTGGCTTTGCAGGCGAACGAGGGTGGACTTGTCGAGGAGGAGTTTCTTGTTTTTCATAACTATTTTATTGTTGAAAATGAGGTAATTGAATTTATTCGTCAGCAATATTCTATTCAGTAAAGCATGAGCTTGTTCCAGTTGGATTCAGTCCGGAATTATTCATTCCGGGCAATAACGGAGAGATGTTTGACGCCGGGGCGTAAACTTTTTGTCCCTAGTAGCGGGAGCGAGCTGATCTTGCTGGATTCTGGGTAGATTGCTTATCCCAGATTGACTTTTTACAGGCTATTCCCCTGCAAGGCGTCAATAGCCAAATGGGATTGCCACTTTAGTACATCGTAACGAGTAGGGGGCATTTCTGCGGGAACAGGGCCTTTTAAGGTTGATACTGCTCGCCGCAAAATATAGTCGCGGTACATTTCACGTTTTTCATCATCAAGTACAGCGTCAGACATTTTGTACAAATCGGTAAGAATATGTAAATCAACTGGTTCTGAATAAGCCAATAGATAATGCAAGTACCTGGCTCCTACCGTTGCTTTCTCTACAGAGTCATCAGCCTTGTCTAGAATAGATCTGGAACTATTGATTAGCTGTTCAAGATCATATCTTTCCTCGGCACTAAGTATGTCATCACGTTGCGTAAGCGGTATGATGAGTTCATCGATAGCTTTAATTGCTTCTTGCCAGGGACTATTCTGATGATTAAACTTTACCTCCATCGCTTTTGACATTACAGGAGATATAGGTGCCGCAATCTCATCAATAGTGGAGGCCACAAACTTTTTATCCAATCCAGAATTCAAGTTTGCCGTTAAGAACATTTCAGCTTTTTGAGAGGCTGTATCGTAGTCAATAATGTCTTTTTGGCAGCCTGAAAATATAAAGGCTAAGGCAAGAATCAATATGATGTTTTTCATTGAGGAATAATTAAGAAGTTATTTATTTGACACAGTGATTTGTTTCACATAATAGTGGTACTCTGCTTCGTCACGAAGCCTCGCCTTCACCGAGGCACTTTTACTAGTTGCAACTAAGTAGAGCACCACTAAATCTGGCCAACTTAATTTCTAAACTATTTCTCACTGAATTAAGCTTTTCAGACTAGGCTGTAGCCTGGCGGTTACAGGACTTGCTGCAGCAGGAGTCCGCTTCACCGGCAGCCGTGTTCTGGGCCAATTCGTCGGTACCGACGGTGACAACGTTGGATTCGTAACCGTCGGCACCGCCGACGATGGCCTTGAGTTGCTCTGCCTGCAGGCGGGAGAGGGTGGACTTATCGAGGATTAATTTCTTAGACATGATTAGTGTTTTTTCCTCACGGTGTGAGGGAGAAGAGAAATGAATTTTGCTACTGGGCGTGGGCGTAGCGCAGGGCTAAAACCCACTGTTTTTCATCTGGCAGAAGGAGCGGCGGGGAAGAGAGACCCGGAGTGGACGAAGCCGGAGCCCGTCGGGAAAGGTGGCGGTTCATCTTCGCGGCCTGTGCCTGGGTCGCCGTCTGAAAAACAGTGGGTATTTAGAGCAATTTGCTACCGTACCTACGGATTAGCAGGACTTGTTGCAGCAGCT
>JAUIIF010000056.1 GCA_030431945.1 Bacteroidia bacterium
ACCTACTGCAAGCTGAAGTGAAATTTTAGTGGTCCGCTCGTTCGCCGGAGAACGAAATGAAACCGTTCGGGGCAGGATTACGGTTGTTGCCTTGGGCACTATGTACACCAGTCCTGTTCGCCCGGATTTTGCTCCGGGCCACTGTGTACTTGCTAACAGCACCTGCTTGTCTCCCGGCGTCTGGGCCGGCGGGCAAACATCATTGCCTGCGCCTGGCAGGGCCGGTGTTCTTTCAACTCAGGGACAAGTACTTCTGCGGCACTGCTTCCGTAAGCCATACCCCGTTAGCCGAGCAGTAAAACTGGAAGCCGTCGCGGGCCATTGCCGCCGAATCTACGTGCAGGATAATCGGTTTTCCGTGCCGTTGGCCGACCCTGGTGGCCGTCTCCTGGTCCAGGCTCAGGTGAACGTGCTGGCGTTGCCGGGGTTGCAGCCCTGTCCGCATAATGGAGGCAATCGCTTTGGTAGAAGTGCCGTGATAAAGGATCGCCGGTGGTGGTACGGGGTCCAGCTGCAGGTCAACGGTGATGCTATGGCCCTGATTGGCGCGAATCCGGTGGCCGTCGGGGCTGAAGCTGAACCGTTTTTTGTCGTTTTCTGCGACAATGATCTCCAGTTCTTCGCGCCGGAGCGGTGTTCCGGTTGCCGCCAGGCACCGGAGGAGGTCTTCGACTCCGGCCCAGCCGTTTTCGTCAAGCTTCAGGCCGATGGCTTCTGGTTGGTGGCGTAGGACGAGACTGAGCTTACGACTGGCTCGTTTGATTAAGGTAGGGTTCACTTTTCGTTAGGTTGTTTGCTGGAGTAACAACCTGAAGGCCGCAAAAAGTTTTGCGGGCAAAAGACCTTGCTCCGCCGCAAGGCGAAGTAACGTCGCTTCGCCGCTTCTGGCCCGGTGTGCGGCGTTGGCTTACGCGCTACGCTCACGGCCTACGGTAAAACAAAAAGCCGATGCCATCCTGTACAGGACGACATCGGCTTTTTCGTGGCAGGCACGCGAAGTTGCTTTTACTCAAGCTTAAACTTCACGGGCAGGTTGAACTGTACACGTACGTTCCGTCCACCTTGCTTACCGGGGCTCCATTTCAGGCCCTTTTCGTTCATCAGGTTCACCACGCGCAGTGCTTCCTCTCCGGTCTTAGCACCGGGGTTCCGTACTACTTTGGCGTCGGTTACGGTACCGTCTTTCTCTACTACGAAAGAAACTACGGCCATACCTTCTACACCGTTCTCCCGGGCAATAGCGGGGTATTTGATGTTACCATAGATGAACTCCAGCATCTTTTTATCCGCACACTGCTTTTTCTCAGCGTAGCTGCCGAGGTCTTCACAGCCTGGGAAAAGAGGCATTTGTTCTACCACCTTGAAAATCTCTTCCACTGCGGGGGGCGGTGGTGGTGGTGGTGGGGGTGGTGGGGGCGGCGGAGCAGCGTCTTCCTTAATTTCCGGAGGCTCTTCCATTACCGTTTCTTCGTCGATAGAGGTATCTTCAAATTCCGGTGGATCTTCTTCAATCAACTCTTCTTCCGGAACCTCCTCGATAACGGGTGGTGGCGGCGGCGGCGGCGGCGGGGGCGGCTCTGCCGTCCGTGGTGGCTCCATTTCGATCTCTTCTTCGAGGTCGAGGGCGCCATCCGGAATATAAATTTCTTTGGAGTACTGGGTCCAGCCGAAAGCCAGCAGGGAGATGCCTACTGCAAGCGCCAGACCAAAGTTGAAGAAAGTGGAACTGAGGCCAAAAACGTCAAGCCGCTCGTACTTTGCCCGGTTGGCTAAGTAAGAAGCTTTCGCATTGTCCGCATCCTGATATTCTCCTTGCAGCGCTTTTTCCGTCCGTTTGCTGTAGACACCTCTCATGTAAAAGATGAGTCCAAGAAACGCAAGGAAACCGAGTCCCAAGGCTAATGCCAGTCCACCTCCGGAAAGGGAGATATCCATGACTATTGAGTTTAAAAAGTTATTCGTAGCGGTTGTCACCGTTGTGACAACCAGTGGTTGCGTAGTTGGTAAAGCCAGTAGCAAAGTCCGCCCAGTATCGCCCCGATTACGTTGGCGACCATGTCGACGGGGTCAAAGCTGCGACCGGTTCCACTGATGGCCTGCAGTCCTTCCATCAGTACCCCGAAGAGGGTAGCGATGGCAACAGCAAGTGGAATTGCCCATTTTGTCCGGCGTTCCGGGAATGAGACCGACAATAATAAGGCAAAAACCCCGTATGCGCCAAAGTGTAGGACCTTGTCAGGAGAAAAAAGCGTACTCCAGTTCGGAATGGTGGGTAATTTATCTCCTGGCAGGACACTTCCAATTAGCAGCAGCAGGGCGTAAGTAGCAGTCACAAACCATTGTATGCGTTGCTTACGGGAGGAAGATGCGGCTGAATTTTGTTTTGGTGGGCCCAAGAAAAAAAATTATTCAATAAGGTCCCGGTAGGCTTCCGGGGAGAGAAGACCTTCCCGGTCATCAGCGTCAGCTAGCTCAATTTTGATGATCCAGCCTTTACCGTAAGGATCCTCGTTGACGAGGGTAGGGTTGTCCCCATCGTTTTCGTCGAGTTCCGCATTGAACTCAATAATTTTTCCGGAGAGGGGCAGAAAAAGGTCACTGGTCGTTTTCACGGCTTCAACGGTTCCGAAGACATCGTTGCGTTCCAGGTTTTCTCCGACGGTCTCTACTTCAACGTAGACCAACTCGTCCAGCGCTTCCTGGGCATAATCAGTGATGCCGACAGTGGCGATGTTACCTTCGATAAGGACCCATTCGTGTTCTTCGGTGTAGAGGAGGTGCGCGGGGATATTCATGGCTATTGCTTGATGATTAAACATGCACGCAGCAAATCCTGGCAACTCGCGCCGGTCTGCTACGCACTGATTATTGATTACCGGCCCCAAGGTGCGGCGGAATCAACAATTAACAATCATGAATCATGAATTAATTTGACCTTTTACCCACTCACTGGTTACAGATTTAGGTCTTTCCAGCGGCATGCCCAGGGCCCGGCTCCAAATTCCGGCGGCCAGGACGCCCAATGCGCGGCTTACACCGAAGAGGACCGTATAGAAGCTGTACTCGCTGAAGCCATAGTGCACCAAGAGGGCACCGGAGTGTGCATCGACGTTCGGCCAGGGGTTTTTGACCTTGCCCAATGCCTGAAGCATTGGAGGAACCGTGTCAAAAATTTTCCAGACCGTTTCGATCAGGTCACTGTCTTTAATGTATTGCTCGGCAAACCGACGCTGTGCGGTAAACCGGGGGTCAGGTTCCCGCAGTACCGCGTGCCCGTAGCCAGGAATAACTTTTCCGGCATCCAGGGTTTCCTGAACGTAGTTGGCGATCTGTTCTTTCGTTGGCGTCTTGGTGCCAAGGTGGTCAATCATTTCGAAAATCCACTTGATTACCTCCTGGTTGGCCAGTCCGTGCAGCGGGCCGGCCAGGGCGTTCATCCCGGCAGCAAAGGAGCGGTAGGGGTCACTCAGCGTAGAAGAAACGAGATTAACGGTATGTGCGGAAGCATTGCCGCCTTCGTGGTCTGCATGAATCGTCAGGTAAAGGCGCATCAGGCTGCGGAAATCTTCATCATCGCTGCCCAGCATGTGCGCGAAGTTAGCACTCCAGTCCAGGCTGGTATCCGGAGCGATGTGGTCTCCTCCTTTGAAAGACCGGCGGTAGATGTACGCGGCAACACGGGGCAGCCGGGCAATCAGGTTCATACTGTCTTCGTATACGGCATCCCAGTGTTCTGACTTGGCAATGCCTTCACCGTAGCGGCGATCAAAGATGCTGTCGCTCTGCATGGCCATGATCCCGATGGTGAATTGAGTCATCGGGTGGGTATCCGCCGGCAGGCTTTCCAGAGTGGTAAATACTTGCTCGGGGACCTCGGCCCGGCGCTGCCAGTCTTCCGTCAGGGCGTTAACTTCTTCCTCCGTGGGGATTTCCCCGGTAAGCATCAGCCAGAAAAGTCCTTCCGGTTTAGGCTCTCCCTGGGGCCCGCTCGGCAAAAGCTCCTTGATCTCAGGAATGGAATAGCCCCGGAAACGAATTCCTTTAATTGCATCCAGTTGACTGGTTTCCCACAGCATCATTTTAATGCCGCGGGCACCACCGGTAATCTGACTTAGTTTTACCTCGTCAACTTTTTGATCGCCGTGCGCTTTGTTGATGGCGCGGAGTTCGGTAAAGAGAGCAAGGGCTTTTTCGGCAAATTTATTTTTAAGGGATTCCATGGTGGCGAGGGAGCGTTTGGCTGGTTTAATTGGTTAATTCAGATAGTCCGCTAGTGACTTCGTTTAGGACGTAACACAAAGGAGCCAGTAGGGTTCGCGCTTCCGCCCTTGGCCCGCAAATAACGAACATTTAAGACGGGTTTTTGACATTGTGCGAATGAAAGTTCATTTAGGCGGTGAAAAAGTGAAATTTTGTGGCGCGGCCGCAGGTGCAGGGCAGGGTAAACGGGCAGGGGCACGGTACGGGCTGAAGCCCGCTCGGACGGGTGTCGGGCTAAAGCCCGACGCAACAAGTTAAAAAAGGGTACCCTGCTCCCCGAAACTCAGCGGGTTTTCCAGCGCCAGCAGGCGCCGCTTGAAGTCAAGGCCATAAAAATAGCCCTGCAGCTCTCCCGTTTTGGCAATTACCCGGTGGCAGGGAACAATGATGGCAATGGGGTTGCGGCGGTTTGCCTGGCCTACGGCCTGGCAGGCCTTCGGGTCGCCAATCCGATCCGCAATAAACTGGTAGCTGCAGGTATGTCCATATTCTATGTTGCAGAGTTCGGTCCACACCGCCTGGTGAAAGGCCGTCGCTTCGCCCCAGTCGAGGGCCAGGTCAAAATCCCGTAGTTCCCCGGCGAAGTAGGCGATCAGCTGACTCGTAGCAGCCAGCAGGTGCCGGTTGGTGAGTGGGGGGGTGGCGTCCGGTACAGGACCGTCCGTCAGCCGAACCTCCGTCAGGCCGTGCTCTGAGGCAGAAAGCTGAAAGGTGCCAAAAGTAGTATGCAGCCAGGTGGTGGTGATGGGGGAGGGTTTGCGATCACTAAAAATACAGCGGTCGGTGCAGAAATCAAAACCAGTTGATCAGGAGAGCAACACCCCTTCGGCGGCCAGCCTGCCGCTGCGCATGGCGGCGTCCAGCGACCCGTTCAGTTGGTGGTCGCCCGCCAGGAAAATACGCTCCGCCACCCGGGCCTGCGTCGCATCGTAGCGGTAGGTGACGGGGGAAAGCTCGGGAAGGGCCTGCCGCACGTCATAACGGTGCAGGAACCGCAGCGAATCGTTATTCAGCCGGCTGTGGCGCAAGAGGTCCTGCTCCGCCTGGCCGATCTGGCTCTCCCGGTCCATCGCTTCGCGTAAAGTAACGGAGATGAGGGAGCCCCCCTGTTTGTTGAGTTTATAGCTGGGGGCTACCTCGTCCAGCACCGCATAGGTATTGATCAGACTGGTAGGATCTGAGACCAGGTTGATCAGGCGATTCTCTTTAAGCCGGCGGCTGCTGTAGAAGTAAAGGTTGGTGGTTGACTTCCATTCCAGCGGGGTACCCGCCAACTGGGGCATCAGTTTTTCGGGCGGGCAGGCGATGATGATGCCGCCGGGGGAGGCAATTTCGGTCCCGTCGGTCAGGGTGACCACATCAGGAGCCACGTTGGCGACCTGGGTGTTGCACCGGATGTCCGTTTGTTGTAGCTGCCCGGCCAGTTGCCGGGCGACGGATTCGATACCTCCGGCAGGAAGCGCCGCGCCGCCGTGGCCGAACATCTTGAAAATAAAGCGGAACATCGCTGCGGGGGTCCGCAGTTCCTGCTCCAGGAAGATGCCGCCGAAGAAGGGGCGGAAGAACCGCTCGACAATCTGTTCGCTGAAGCCCAGGCTCCAGAGGTATTCAATGGTATGCACTTCGGAGTAGCCGGCGAAGCAGTCTTCGATGGAGTGTGTCCGTAGGTTCAGCCCAAGCCGGGCCAGCTTTATTTTATCCGAGAGGGTCCCGATGGGGGAGAGCGTGGAGCGAATAATCTGGGCCGGCTCCCGCAGCGGATCGGCAAACCGAAAGTGAAGTTGACGGGTGTGGACGTGGCCACCCGGCCGAAAGGTGCGAACATCGAGCGCCTCCAGATCGAGGTAGCGCTTCACTTCGGGGTATTCCGTCAGGAGTACCTGGAAGCCCCGGTCGAGCAGGAAGCCGTCCACTTCGTCCGTTTTCAGGCGGCCACCGACGCGGTCGGAAGCTTCCAGCAGGAGCGGGCGGTGCCCCGCCCGTTCAAGTTCAATGGCGGCAACAAGGCCGGCAGCGCCGGCACCGATGATGGTGATCTGAGGTTGGGACAAAGTGGTCAGGTTGAGTTAGCGCAAAGATGGGCATTGTAGCGCAAGTCTACAACGTACCGTACTGGAGGAGTGCAAGGGATTGGGGCGATTATTCCTCCGGCTGCCCTTTGCGGTGCTCAGCCAACATATAACTATAACGTAAAAACACCCCCCAGGCAAACACCCCACTCATGATCAGGCCTTCCCGCCCGTCCCGAAAGCCCCCCTGCAGAATGTAGTGCTTGAAAAAGCGAAAAGCGGGCTTGACGAGGAGGTGGTACCGACCGACCCTGGGCGTTGTCGGTGCGTGATCTGCAGCGGACCACCTGGCGTAGCGACGTATTTTATCCAGAAAATGATCGAGGTCTTTAAAGGTATAGTGGTTCATCCGGCCGCGTAGCCGGCCGACGTTAATACCCTTCGTGTCGATTTCCTCATGGACCTGCAGCTCGTTGTACCGGCACCGGTCCCGGTGAAAAAAACGAATCACCTTGTCACCAGCCAGCCCCGTATGCCGGAGCTGCCGGCCCATAAAAAAGTTGTCGCGACCAATCCAGTAAGCATCATGAGCAATCTCCGGGGCTGCCAATAAGGCTTCTATCTCCCGGCGCAGTTCGGGGGTGATGACTTCGTCTGCATCCAGCACCAACACCCATTCGTGCCGCGCTCGTGCAATGGCCCAGTTTTTCTGGTCTGACGGCCCGGCGTATTTACGCTGGCGGAGAATTACCTCTTCCCGGGAAGCCAGTAATTCCGCCGTCCCATCCGTGCTGAAGCTGTCCACCACGACCAGATCGTCAGACCAGCCGGCAACGCTGGCCAGGGAGCGTTCGATAATGTCGACTTCGTTGAAGGTGGTATAAATAATGGAAATAGGACGCATGGAAATTCAAATAGAGTACCTGCCAGTTGGTGGAAAGTCAGGGGCAGGTTTATCGTTTGCGGAGTTGTCGTACCATGGCAATATCGCGAAAGGCGCTATGCGCTTCCTGGGCGGGAGAGCCGAAGTAGCGTTTATTACCGGCCAGGTCGTTCCCGACACCACTCTGGGCCAGGATGGTGGTATGGTCACCAATGGTCAGGTTCTGGGCAACGCCCACCTGGCCCTGTAGTAGGCACCAGTCCCCCAGCGTAGTATTGCCGGCGATGCCTACCTGTGCGGCGAGGATACAGTGGGCTCCGATGCGACAATCATGACCAATTTGTACCAGCGCATCCAGTTTGGTTCCCGTACCGATGGTGGTGACGGAGGAAACACCCCGGGCAATGGTACAATTGGGGCCGATTTCCACGCCTTCTTGCAATAATACGCTGCCCCCGCTCCGCCAGGGCGTGAAGCCGGTGGCCGTCTTCTTGAAGTAAAAGGCTTCGCCGCCGATGACGGCGCCGGCACCGACGATGACGGCATCCTCCAGCGTTACGCCGTCACCGATGACGGCGTTCGGCCCGATCCGGCAGCCAGCGCCGATGCGGGCGTGGGCGCCGATCACGGCGCCCGGCCCGATCGAGGTCTCCGGCCCGATGCTCGCCGTAGGATCAATGGTACCCGCCCACTGGCGGAGCGGACGCTCCGCCAGTACCAGGTCGTTGTACGCCTTGAACGGCTCGGGGAGAACGAGCAGTGCTTTCCCGGCCGGGCAGGCCCGGGGCTGATCGATCAGGAGAACCGTGGCGGCGGAATTCAGGGCCGGCTCGTAATACTTCGGGTGATCGACGAAGCTCAGGTCGCCCGCGCTTACGTGATGAATCTCGTTGATGCCGGTGATCAGCAGCCGGCCGTCTCCAACCAGCTCAGCCTGCAGTTTAACCGCCAGCTCGGCAGCCGTAATCGGAGAGGATAATTGCATATGGTTTTTATTATGAGGTGTTAGTCCGTAATTACCCCCTTCAGCTGAAATTTGTAGTAAGATACTCCGGCACCATAGACCCAGCCTTCCTTGCCGTCAGCGAGCCGGATTTTTACCCAGGGAGCAGTAGGGGTGATTTCCCCCAGGTCAATACTGTACAGGGAATCGGTCACTTCGCCGGTGAAGATGACTTCTGCGTAAAGGGGCAGCCGGGTAATGACGCCGTTCTTCAGGCTGGGGCCGCTGCGGACGTTTAGTCCGTTGATCGTAGAATAAAGCGGGGTGACTTTCTGGATAACCGTCTGCGCCGCCGGTACCCTTACGATACTGTCTCCGGGAAGGGGCTGAGTCCGGGCCCGCAGCAGGGCTTGCGCACGTGCTTCGGCTTCTTCGTTGATTTCGGCCTGGATGCGGGCGTCTTGTTCTACGCGACGAACACTGTCAATGTAGGTCTGCCGGGCTTCCTCCTCGGCAATCATGGCGTAGTCACCGTCGCGACTGCTGCACTGCTGCATGGCCCAGAAAAGGAAAATCAGGGTCACCAGGGACATCAGGATAAAGGGAATGAGGCGGGCATTATTCGTCTTGCTCTTGGCCATAAAGGGAGGAACGGTTGGTGGAGGGGCAAAGATAGCAGTCGGCGGGCAGCTAGCTTAATCCTTTCCCTGCACCTGCGTCCGCGCCCCTGAATAATCTGGCAGGGATAGTCGTGGGGCTTCCCGGCAAGGGTTACTCCTCACCTTCTCCGTTGTCCTCCGCACCGGCCGGCTCCTGGAGGAGCTCAATGGGTTCTGAAAACAATTCCGCGAGCTGGCGGCGGACCCGGTCTTTGCGGTACTCGCTCCGGCTGAAATCGTTTTTCACGGCACGCTTGTCGCTCTCTACGGTGTAGGATTCCAGTGGCCCCTTAATGGTGTAGTACAAGTTGAAGAAGCCGTTGCGGCGGGCCGGCAGGATTTCCAGGTCGTCATCATGACGGCTGATTTTATTGGCGATGGCCTGGCCGGCGTTGACCTTTACGAAGTAATCGAGGTAGTTGTTGAAGGTGTGGCTGCCGCTGATTTCGAGGTTGAGGGCACTGGACTGGATGAACATGCGGGGAATGTAGAGGGTCTCGTCCGTGATCTCGAAGAAGTTTTGCAGGCGGGTGAAACGGACCCGCTCAAGGTCGCCGGCCTTCAGCGCAAAAGCAAAATTTTCCAGCATTTCGAAATTGTTGAGCTCGCCTTCGGCGATGTCCAGCCCGGCCAGCACTTTCAGTTTTTCGTAGTCGAATGCTCCCTTTTCATCGAAGTAGGCCTGGATCCAGAGCTTCGCGTCCATTTTGCCCCGGAGGTTGTCGGCAGTAATGACCTCCTGGCCAAAATTTTCTCCCTGCGCAAAAAACTGTTCGACGTCAATAGCCGTACCCGTGATGCGCCCTTCTACCCGCTGGAGTTCCTGAAAGTAGACTTCGCCGTCTACCTTCAGCTCCCCGTCCATCGCGTTCGTGATGCCGGTTACGTCGAGGCGGCGCGGCTCCAGGAGCAGCTGGCCGCGAAAGTCTTCCCCTTCCAGTTCTCCGTAGTTCCAGGCGTCGACCGTAGCGTCAAAGCGGCCGCGCAGCAGGTCGGTGATTTGCGTGCGGCGCGCCATGGTTTTGGCGCGCAGGCTATCCGTGGTTCCCGCTGCGGCGGCTATTTCGACTTCTTCTTCCGTCGGCCCGGCGAGCTTGAGCAGTTCGTCGATGTCGATCGAGGTACCCCGGAGCTGGGCGTCAAAATTGAGTTCCGCGTCATTGGTGTTCAGGGAGTCGGCAAACAGTACCGGAATCAGGTTGGTGGCCTTGCCGGTGAAATTGATTTCCGTCCCCGGCCCCGCAAAGGCGAATTCGGTCAGTTCCATTTCGTTGTCCCGCAGCTCGAGGGTGCCGGAGGGGAAGGTGAGTTCCCGGTCGTTTACGGTCAGTTCGCCGTCGTCGAAAGTAAGGCGGCCGGAGGCGGAGACGTTGCCCATCCGCCGGGGGCGCAGCATGTCTTCGTAGCGCCCGGCGAGGCGCAGGTTGTCAATGCGCACGAAACCGTCGCCGTCCGTGACGGGCCCGTCGCCCAGGATGGCGGGCAGGGTGCCGAGGGGCAGGGCCCCGTTGGCCGTAAAGTCAATTTGCGGGTCGTCGAGATCCTGGATGCTCAGCGTGAGGTTGAAGGGCTGGTTGCGGAAGAGGCCCCGGAGTTCTTCAATGGCGAAGGATTGCACGCCGCCGCGTGGTCCGTCGAGGTACACGAAGCGGGCGCGCAGGTTGAGGTCCCTGGCCCCGACGTTCATACGGGGGCTGCCTACCCGCCCGTTGGTAAAGTCGAGGCGACCGTCCATTTTCGGAAATTTGGAGTACGTCCAGGGGCCGCTGATGGTCCCCGAGAGGGCCAGTTCCCCCCGGGTTTCCAGCTCATTGAGCGTACCGGCGTAGGCGGGTGGAATGAGGGCAATGACGTCTTCCAGGCTGCCGGAGGTGCTTTCTATCCGCAGGTCCGTCACCAGGCCG
Source organism: Bacteroidia bacterium (assembly GCA_030431945.1). Taxonomy (GTDB): domain Bacteria; phylum Bacteroidota; class Bacteroidia; order Chitinophagales; family Saprospiraceae; genus Neolewinella. The sequence goes on from JAUIIF010000056.1 coordinate 10,659, forward strand.
TCTTTGGTGTTGGTCAGCTCACCGATGACGCCCAGTTCGAGGTCGCCGGAGACCAGGTGCAGTGGCGCAAAGGTGTATTTGCCGTTGGTATTGTCGACACTGGTCTGCGCTTCGAGTTCCAGCGTAATTTCGTTGATGTAGCGGTTGCCTTCGTGGTCGAGGTGGTAAATGACGAGGTCTGCTTCGGTGCCCAGCAGGTATTTGTCGGCACCGAAATCACCGCTGAAAGTTGCGTCCTCGATGTGTCCGTTCAGGTAGAGTTGTAGCTGCGCGTCGCGGTAAGAGATTTCCATGCCGGTGAAGCGGGCGTCCGCGATGGCAAACTCCGTGGCTTCGCCGGCGGGTACTTCTTCGCCGACGGGGGTATACCCGGCGAGTTGGTAGTTGGAGTTGCCGTCCACGTCGATGATCAGGTTCAGGCTGCCGTCCGAAATGACGACTTCTTCTACCCGGATTTTACCGAAGAGGCTCCCGAGGTCCAGCAGACAGCTTACTTTTTCGGCCATCAACAGGTCACTGCCGTCACTGCCGGCGACCTGGACGTCTTCGAGGTTCACGGAGACACTGGGAAAGGATTTCCAGAATGCCACATCGTATTTCGCGACCTGTATCTCCGTCTGCAGGCGGTTGTTCAGCGAACTGACGACGGCCCTGGCCAGCGGGCCACCGAAGAAGGTGACGGCAATAACGGGGATCAGAATGATGATCAGGAGGATAATGCCGGTGATTTTCAAAGCGCGCATGGGCAGAGGGGTTGGTTGGCCGGTGGTGAAGACGTTTTCACCGCCTTTTTCTTGAGATCGGGGCTTTCGGTGCAAGGGGGGTGATCAGGAGCGGCCGGGCTTCATTTGCCTCCCCGCCTCTTCCTCTTTGGGCGCGGACGCAGGTGCTGCGAACGGTCGTTGGAGAGCAAGGTAAGGGGATATTGTGATATGCCTGCCGGCTCAGGCATAACGATGGGGCCGGCCCGGGAGTTCGGGATGGTGGGGGGCATCGTTAGGCTGGCTGGCCGCAGCACAAAAAACGCAAGGGGGGGCGGCCGGCGTATGTTTTTTTGCCCGTATTTGTGGTTTCCGGTTCCCCTCGCTTCCGTATGGGCGGCTTAGGCAGAGGAGCTGCGCGAAACCTGGTTCGCAAGCGAGCTGGGCCGCTATCCTGGAAGGTTGCCCGACACCTGGTCGCTGCCGGAGTGCAACGACGAAAGCTACTCAAGGTATGGGCCGTAATGCGGAAATGGGAGCTAAAGACGCCGGCAGAGAAATACTCGGGCTTTTAACCACAGACCAGGGAGAATGCACTTAAGACAAAGTGGCATAGGTGATCCGTTTTCCGTAATTAAGGTCCGTATTTCCGTAATTCGGGTTAGTAAACTGCTCGTGCACTAGCAGACCTTTGCCGGCATGATCGTACGCCAATTTTTCTTTGCTGCGCGAGGTGTTGCCAGTCCCCGGAGGGTACTTTGCTACTCCCTGCTTGCTTTTTTTGTCCTCTGCCTGGCACCCGCGGCCGCGCAAAATGAAACTACTGCTGGCCCCCCTGCGGTAAGTTTTCGTGGTACTGCCAGCCTTACGCACAATGGTATTTCTTTGGTGCCTTCCTTCAGCCTCGGGGAGCCCGCACTTCTGCTGGACCTGAAGGTAAGCCGGGGCCGCTGGAGCTTTGAACCCGACCTGCGCCTGGCCCTGGAAGGGAAACCCTGGTCGATGCTCTTCTGGCTACGGCACCAAACCGTACGTGGTAAGCGATTTACCCTCCGCACCGGTGCGCATCCCGCCGTAAATTTTCGGACGATCCCCATCTTACGGAATGGACAAACGGAAAACATCCTGGAAGCGCGACGGTACCTGGCGGCCGAATTGGTGCCTGACTATAAAATTACCGACCGGCTAAGTGTGGGGGCCTACTACCTTTTTGGTCGTGGGTTTGATGCCGGTGCCAAACAAGTGAATTTCCTGGTGCTTAACGCCAATTTTGCGCAGATCCCCGTCGGCAAAAAAGCAAGCCTGCGCATTTCCCCGCAGGTGTACTACCTCGGCCAGGATGAACTGACGGGCTACTATACCGTCGGTTACCTTACCCTGGCTTTGAAAAACCAACCTTTGGCAGTTACCGGTATCCTCAACCAGGCCATTACCACCGAAATTTTGCCGGAGGAGCCGACGCTCTGGACGGTGCTCTTTACCTACCGTTTCGGAGAAGGTGCACCTTTATTCCGAAAGCGGGAAGCATTGGGGCAGTAATGGTGGGCAGGTGGTGTACTGTTGTTTTTAGGTGTAGATGTTGTTTGGGGTAGGTGTTTTGGTTTTATGGGTAAGGGGTGTGGGGAAATGAAGGGGCTGCCAAATAGCAGCCCCTTCATTGCTTTTCAGTGGAACAGTATACTATCAGGGTGTTGCAAGCTTCCGATTATACTTTAGGGCAAAACTCTGGCGCAGACTTTAGGCCGGCAAAACATGATCAACACTGTAACCTTACGGTACCGACGGCACTTTAAGTCCGGGTGCTTCTGGAGTGCTTGTAATACCTTGTACTATTCTAGGTGTAGCGAAAAGATCACACGCTAATAATGTAGTAACTTCGTCCCAAACCACTTCCTCACTGGTATAAATGAGTGCTTACTATGAAAAAAATATTTATTCAGTTGATACTGCTGTTTTATTTTGGTTCGATTTATGGA
>JAUIIF010000718.1 GCA_030431945.1 Bacteroidia bacterium
TCGCCTGCTCAAATCCATCGATGACTTTAGTACCGAAGTAATCATTACCCTGGCCGCCGTCATGATGGGTACCGTGGCCGCCCACGCCCTGCACCTTTCGGCCCCGCTGGCCATGGTAATGGCCGGCTTGCTGGTGGGGCACGACCGGGTACGGGATACGGCCATGTCGGCAACCACGGAGCTCTACGTTGACAAATTCTGGGAGCTGATCGACATCCTCCTCAACGCCGTCCTGTTCGTTCTCATCGGAATGGAGATGCTGATTCTCACCTACGAGACCAACGCCATTCTCGCCGGGCTGCTGGCCATACCCATTGTCCTCCTGTGCCGGTACGCTTCGCTCTGGCTGCCCGTCCGGGTATTTGCCCGCAAGCTTGACTTTGTGCCCCATACGCACACCATCATGACCTGGGGCGGGCTCCGGGGCGGCATCTCGATTGCCCTGGCCCTGAGCCTTACGCCGGAGATGAACCGGGAGATGTTTTTGGTCATGACTTACATCGTCGTCGTATTTTCCATTCTGGGGCAGGGCCTGACAATTGAAGCGGTGATCCGCAAATTGTTGCCCGCCAAGGATTAAAGACGCCCGCGCAGCCGGTAAGTCAGCTCCCACCCTGCGTTTCTACCTACCCTGCACCTGCGCGCCGTCGCCCCCCGCGACCACCGTGCGACACCAATTTCAAAGTGGCATACCGTGCACCGTTTTCGGGCGCGGACGCCGGTGCCGAAAGGGGCTGAACAGCAGGCTTGGGTGACCTGGGTGGCTGCCCTTCACCCGATGCTCCCCTTCGCTAACCGGGCGAAATGCGCAGCCCGCAGGGCCTCTCTTCCGGGCTAACGCCCGGGCGACGGATCGCCAAAAAGACCCTTGGGCCACTTACTTTCTTCCCTGGAGAAATTGCAATCAATTGCAATAATAAAGTATCCGTTTCTTGCCGGAACTGCCGTCAGCTGCCGCCCGCAGGCGGGAATCGGAACGTCCCGGGTCAGCGACATGGGCTACCCGCCAGAGACCCGGCAGGGAAAGCCGGCAGGTCCATAATTTCCTCATTTCAACCGCGTTGAACATGCCACTGATCTTTCTATCCCGCTCCCCTCTTTCCCCCACTCGCCTGCCGGCGAAAGATGGTCGCTCCGACCTGCGCAGGGCCGCCAGCCAGGTATTCTACCCCGTGCTGGCACTACCACTCTTATTGTTTTTAGGCGGCTGTGCCGACGCGGTCACTGCTCCGGAAACCAACGAGTCGGCCGGACTGCGGGAGGTGGCCCCCTTCCCGGTGGGCGGTGCCGCCAACGTCCGTTTCCTCAACCGTGACTCCACCCTGACGGCCTTCCACGGCCAGCACTTCTCCAGCATTACGGCAACGAACGACATGAAGATGTACGCCATCAGTCCGGAGCCAGACACCTTTGTCTGGGAACACGCCGACGCCATGCTTGCGTACGCCGACGCAAACGACCAGCGCCTGTTTGGTCACGCCCTGATCTGGCACAGCGGCACTCCCCCCTGGGTGAGCGAACTGGCCGCTGACCCCGTGGCGCTGGACAGTTTCATGCAGCACTACATCACCACCTACGTCGGCCGCTACCGCGGCCAGGTGGATGGCTGGGACGTCGTCAACGAAGCCATGGAAACCGTCGGGGGAGCCTACCGGGAAACCATGTGGTACAACGCCCTGGGCAAAGATTACCTCGCCAAAGCCTTTACCTACGCCCACGCAGCTGACCCCGACGCGGTGCTGTTCTACAATGACTTCAACATCGAGCGGGACACGGCCAAACTGCACGGCGTACTGCGGATGATCGAGGACCTGCAGGCACAGGGGGTGCCCATCAGCGGACTGGGTTTCCAGATGCACCTGCGGATGGACATCCCCGATGAAACCATCGCCTACTGCCTGAAACGCGGTGCGGAGACGGGCCTGCAAATCCACCTCTCGGAAGTGGACATCATCTTTAACAAGCACGATGACACCCAGGGCGGAGGCGTTCAGCTCTACGATGAAGTAACGGAGGAGATGCTCGCCGAACAGGGTGAAAAATATTACCGCCTGGCTAAAATGTACCGGGAGATCGTACCTCCGGCCCAGCAGTACGGCATTACCTTCTGGGGCTTCAGCGACCGCTATTCCTGGATCAATGGTTTCTTCAAGCTGAAGGACTGGCCCACCATCCTGGACCGGGACCTGCAACCAAAACCAGCTTATTACGGCTTCCGCCGTGCCCTGACGGAGTAGACGCGTCGGTTATACTCTTCTCCTGCCATTCCTGCGACAGTGAGGAGGGCTCAACCAGTAACCCACCAGAAAATAAAGTTTAGCGGCCCACCTTCCGGTGGGCGCCTGGTACGGTAATCCGCACGGTAACTACCGCTGCAACTGGCTGGTGCAGGGGCTTGCCGTAGGCGCGGGGATTTATTACACGGGAGCTCGCCCCATCAACG
>JAUIIF010000719.1 GCA_030431945.1 Bacteroidia bacterium
GAAGTATACCTACACCAGCAGCTACGCAAAAGACGGCAGCCAATACCACGACCTGATTGAAGCGGGGACGTTCTCCCGTACCATTGATGGCGAGCTGCAGGAACTGACGGAAAAGGAATACAACAGCGGCTTCGAAGCACTGAATTCCGTGATTTACTTTGCCACCCTGCCCCACAAGCTTCGCGACCCGGCGGTCAACCTTTTTGCTGCCGGAAAGGCGCGGATCAAAGGGGCAGACTACGATAAGCTGAAGGTCAATTTTGACGAGGCAGGCGGCGGCGTTGACCACGACGATAACTTCCTGTACTGGATCAACCAGGAGACCGGCAGGATTGACTACCTGGCTTACGATTATAAAACAAACGGGGGAGGGGTGCGCTTCCGGGCCGCCTATAATCCCCGGATCGTCGCCGGGGTCGTATTTCAGGACTACCTAAACTACAAAGCTCCGGTAGGTACTCCGCTAAGTGATCTGCCGGCACTATACGAAGCTGGTGAACTCGAAGAGTTGTCCGTGATCGTAACGGAAAAAGTAGAGCACCTGGGGAAATGACAGGGCAGCGTACCTGGGAGGGGAGCCTATCCTTCCAGCTCCTGACGGCTGCTGTGGTCCAGTTTTTTCAGGGCGTCTTCAACGCCCCTCAGTTGTTCCCGGCAGGCGACGACCAGGGTTTCGGCGCGCGCTACGCGCGCGTGGAGCTGGTCAATGTCCGCCGGAACTTCCTGTAGCTGGGCGAGAATGGCTTCGAGTTCGGCAATGGCGTCGGCGTAGGTCATGAGGTACAGGAATGAAACAATTGGTTACGGACAATTTTTACTGGGCTCCGGGCCCGGAGGCAGGATGTTCTTGTCTCCCCGCCTGCAGGTACCTCCCAACGGCATCCGTTGCTGACGGCTGGCTACGCCGGGGTTACGGCCATCTTACGACAACCTGCCTGGTCACGAAGGTAGAAATTATCGGCATACCGGCGTAGTCTCTTGCCTGGCGTGCAGGACAATTTGCACCTGCCTAAACCACTTTGACTCAGGAATAACTAATACGAAGGGACAAGGTCTGTGCGCTACGGAAGTCGGACCTCCCGCCCTTAGCAAGAGCTTAATTTCAGCACTGGCGGTGCATTTCGTTATACACCCTTAATTTTGTCCATGCGCAAATCCATCCTTATTCTAATTGCCCTGGCCATCGGCCTGTTGTTGCCGCAGTTGGATGCTTACACTTTTGTCCTCCGCCCCTTTCTGATGACCTTGTTGTTTTTCTCCTTTCTGGGGGTGCGGATAGACCGGGAAATGTTTGCCTATCAGCAAGCCGTCGTTGCGGCGATCCTGCCCTTTATGGGGCTGTTGATGTACTGGTTGGGAGGGTGGTACGATCAGGACCTGGCGCTGACGCTCCTGCTGATGGGGTTAGCGCCAACTGCCGTCATTACCCCGGTGCTGGCCGAACTGATGAACCGGCGGGCCGCTTACCTGATTGGAGCCATCATCATTACCCACGCCTCTTTTGCCCTTACCATCCCGGTTATTCTGCCCTGGTTGCTGGGGGTAGAGTTGACAATGGGTGATCTGGGCGGACTGATCCTTACCATCAGCAGTACGGTCTTGCTGCCGCTGCTGCTGGCACAGGCCTTGCGCCTGCTCAATCAACGACTGGCGGACAAGGTCCGTAAAATCGGGCCTTATGCCTTTGTGTTGTTTTTAATCAACATTGCGGTGGCCTCCGGTAGTCTATCCTACTATTTGCGCTACGAAAGTCAGACGCCCTGGTCGTTTGTCTGGCTTACTGCCGGCGCAATTACCGTACTGGTGCTGGTCAATTTCGCGGTGGGTAGCCGGCTGGCCCCCGCCGGCCACGCCGTGGAGGGCAGCCTGGCCCTGGGCCGTAAAAATACCATGCTTTCCATCTGGATTGCGCTGGAATTCATTAACCCCCTGGTCGTCCTGGGGCCGATGCTCTACATCCTCGTCCAGAATGTACTGGTAGCCGGCCAGTTGGTGGTGGTACGCAGGGCGGATGAACGGCAACTGCTCGAAACAGGACCAGAATAAGCCGGCGGAAGCGGACGGTTAAATCGGGGCGGAGAATGAGCCCGTCAGCAGGAAACGCATCACGAAAACGAGGGCAATGCTAACGGCCAGTCCGAAGGTCACCTTGGCCAGGTCCCGCAGAATATCGCGGAAAGCAGGCTTGAGGTTCAGGCGGCCGGGGATGGTCTCGTAATACGCTACGGCGGCCCGGGCAATCATGATGGCGGCCATGGTTGGTACCATCCAGGGGAGATCCGTGACGGCATCCCGTAAGTAGACGACGTAAGCAATCAGGGCAACAATGACAAAGTTAAGGCCGATCCCCGCGTAGTGCATGGCGGGGGCACGTTCGATGTCACTGGGCTCTTTGATCAGTTCCATGGTGTAGCGGATGGCAATTTCCCGCCCCGCCAG
>JAUIIF010000720.1 GCA_030431945.1 Bacteroidia bacterium
CAATAAATCCCAGCCCATTCTCCACCACGGTGAATTCCCGCTGGGCAATTGACAGCTTTTCGTACTGACTGTTTCTTTGCTGTCGCTTGCGGAGCTTAAAGAAAACCTGATCCTGCCCCACTTCCAGTACGTCCGTAATAATTTCCCGGTAAGCCAGTGTACGATCCTGGTAGTCGTCTGCGGTCCATTCTTCCCCCCGCCGGTGATAAAGCGCTACGTACACCTGCTCAGCGTAGCGGTCGATAACAATGGGAAATTCATCCAGGTCAGCATCATACACACGGTAAACGTCAAGCTCCTGGCGGCGGGCCCATTTGCCGTAGTGTTTCGCCATTTTACGCAGGCGGTTTGCGAACGGAGTATAGTCTTTGGACATAAGGCGAAGGTAGCGACAAGTGCACGGTAATTTACAGCACTGCAGGTTTTGCTTACGTCTTTTCAGGAATCCGTCATCCCGGGGCAGCGCATCCTCGAAACCAACGAAGAAGCTCATCATCAGGGCGCGGCCGCAGGTGCAGAGGAAGAATATTTTAGCCATCCAAGCGCACCCTCCACCCCGTTAACACCAGGGTAAAGCGTTGATACTGCGCGTTACAGCTTTTACCAGTGCCTCCCGGTCCATCTTTGTTTGCACCACGACCTGCAGACCGTTAAAACAGAGGTAAAGGTATTCCGCCCAGGCCTTAGCGTCTGCTCCTGCTTCCAACTTACCCTGCACCTGCGCGCGCGCCAAAGCTTTTTCCATGATGGCTACAAACTTCACCCGGTTCTCAGCGACAAAACTGAGTGCTTCCGCACAATTATTGGCCATTTCCGTCGTCGCATTGACGATGTAACAACCCCGTGCTTCGGCCTTGCAGTCGGGGTGCACCTCCCGTGCCATGCCGGTAAAGATGTTGAGCAGTTGCTGCTGCACATCATCCGTACGCAGCAAAGCGTTCTGCAACCTCCCTAAGTTTTCTACCTGGTACTCCGCTAAAGTACGATCGTAAAGCTGGCGCTTACCGCCAAAAAAACGGTAAATACTGCTACGGCTGATGCCCAGCCGCTGCTCCAGGTCCTGAATGGAAGTTGCCGTATAGCCCTGCTCCCAGAATAAATTCCGGGCGCGTTCCAGGACCAGGCTTTCGTCAAATTCTTTGGTACGTGCCATCAGCGTTAACGTTAAAATGGGGAAGTCAGGAATACCCAAAGGTAGGCCTTGACTTCCCCATCAGGAAAATATACCTAAGTCAAAGGGCGTAGGTATAACCGCTTGGCTCAGCCTAGAGGGTTGCCATCCCACCATCTATTTCCACCTCAGTACCGGTCATGAAAGTACTGCCATCAGAAGCCAGGAAAGCGACGTAGCTGCCAATTTCCTCCGCCCGGCCGAAGCGGCCCATCGGCACCTTGGCCCTGATGTACTCCCCCGTCTGTTGCTGCTCCTCTTCACTCATACCCGTTGCACCAAAGAAACCGGTATCAATGGGGCCAGGGCTGACTACGTTGACCCGAATACCCCTTCCGACCAACTCTGCGGCCATAATTTTGCCCAACGTTTTAACGGCTCCTTTCGTCGCGGCGTAGACGCTGAAATTCGCAAAGCCCAACTGGTTGGCAATACTGGAGTTCAGAATAATACTTGCGCCCTCGTTCAGGAAAGGTAAGGCTGCCTGTACCGTGAAAATGACACTTTTAACGTTCACGTTGAATTGCTTGTCAAAGTTTTCCTCCGTAATGTGACCAAGAGGTGCCGGTTCTCCAAACCCGGCATTGGCGAAAATGATATCAATCCGGCCGTAATCATTGCCGACCTGCTCCACAAAAGCAGTAGTCTCGGGGATACTACCTGCATCGGCTACGTACACCTTGGCGAAAACATCGCCGTACTGCGATCGGAAATCCTGCGCTCTTTGCGCATTTCTGCCCGCCGTGACGACGGTGGCACCACCCGCTTGTAAGGCGCGTGCGGCAGCCAGGCCAATGCCATTTCCCCCACCAGTAACTAGTGCTATTTTTCCCGTTAAGTCCGTCATGCTGTTTGCTGTTTAATTGGTTAATTAATTATGTAACGATCGTTACATAATTTCAGAAACGAACGTTCCAGAATTAAGTTTACTCCACGTTGAAAATATTTCAGCCTGTGTAACTGTAGCCTTTGCCCGTCCCGGCATACAGGGGCAGCCCCCTCCAGGCGTAAGGTTACGGAGCGGACAGCCGCCGTGCAGACGTGCAATCGACAGGTTATACCTACCCAGGGCTGGGCCTTCTGTAACTGGTACACAGTAGTGCGCATACCTAAACCAGCGTGGTTTGGTATAGTCAAGTCAGCAGCCTGCTACTAAAATTTTCTGCGGGCTAACCAGCACAAAAACTGATTCCCTTATGCTGCGGGTCCGTCTTTTTGCGGACCTCTTCCGCGACCACGGCCCCGACCGCGTTGCTTCCG
>JAUIIF010000721.1 GCA_030431945.1 Bacteroidia bacterium
CGCCGGAGCAGCGCTGCCGTCCTTGCCTGAAGTAGCCAGAGGGTTTCGTTTCCGGGGCATACGCCCGGCCGCTAAAGGGACGGAATACGGTAGTTGGGTACTCCTGCAACTGATCTTGGAACAGCACTACGGGAAACCGCTTAATGACATTATGCAGGAGCAAATTTTCAAGCCGCTGTGCCTGGAAAATTCCTTCTACGCCACGGAGCTTTCGCCTGCCCAGGCCGCGGCGGCGGCGCTGGGGCATGAGGAAGACGGCAGCAACCTGCCCGGGGGCTACCAACGCTACCTGGTCCTGGCGGATGCGGGGCTCTGGACGACGCCGCAGGATTACGTGCGGCTCACGCAGTCGTTACTGCAGAGCCTGGCGGGGGCGACGGACGGTCTGCTGCGCCCGGAGACGGTACAGATGGCGATGGCGGAACGTTACGGACACCGGAGCCTGCTCTTCCACATCAGCGACAGCGGCTTGCCCTACTGGGGAGGGAATGCTAAAGGGTATTACTTCACCATGCAGGCGCACCCGGAGGAAAACTGGGTGGGGGTGGTGATGATGAACCGGCACCTGAACTGGCGGCTGGGCAGCCCGGTGGTGTGGCAACTGGGGCTGCTGGCCAAACAGTGGCGGTCGGTAGAGCGTCTGGGCATTGTACTGCAACCGGAAGATACCGACCTGGAACTGATCAGTCAATTGGAGAACGCTGCCTTTGTCCAGGGCATCCGGACTGAGCGCCTGCTGGCCGGAGACGGACTTCCTGCCGACATCACGGCTACGCCGGCGTTCGTTTTTCAGAGCCCGCAGGGGCGGGCCATCTACGGCGGACGGCACGATGACCTGGCAGCCATTCAGCGTTTTGTCCGCCTGAGTCAGGCCAGCCCCCGTAAAACGGCCACCGACGAACGCACGGATGTGCTTACGCTGCGGCGTGGCCGGCAGTCCGTCATCCTGCCCCTGAAATTTACGCCCCCAACGGGCATGGCGGCACCGGCAGCGTTGCCGGTTGCGATTGAGGGCCCCTTACGCCGCGCGTTAGCGGCGGCGACGGGGTTTACCCCGCAGCCAACCGCAGCGCTGCGGGCGCAGGACCGGCGGTGCTACCTCGACGTACATGCTTACCGAACGGAAAGCGGAGACTACCAGCTTACTTTTGCCCTCTTCAGTCAGTTTGATTGCCATACCCCGGTAGCGACCTCTTTTGGAGCCCCGGTTCGTACTGGTCCCGACGGAGAGAACGTAGCCGCTCTGGCCAAAACAATTGCGACCGCCCTGGAGGAAATGCTGAGACCTGAAAAGGGGCTGGTTCCGGGCAGCCTCCCTGCTGAGGTGGTAGAAAAGGATTGGGAGACCCTGGGCTGGGGGCTGGACGAAGGCGTAATCGGCAGCCAGGAAGTAACCCGGTACGCTGCTCCCATCGCCATTCGTGGCGCTTACCGCGCCACCCTGACGGCGGCGGATGCCCCCGGGCTGTTCTTTAGCTTCCCCGCGCCGTTGGACCGGTACTCCGGGGAAGTCAGGGCACTGGAGGTCGCCTACGTTTTTTCGGAAGATGGAAGTACGGTTGCCGGTGAGGTGACCCTTCCCGTAGCGACAATCGTTACCAGTTCCGGCTCTTTGGACACTTACGTACTGGGGGACATCCTGAAAAGCAGGAAATACCCTACGGCCAGCCTGGTCTTTGGCCCGACGCCGGTACCCGGTAACTGGCGAACCGGCGAACCCTTAGCCATGACCATCCCCGCCAAACTGACAATACGGGGGAAGGAACACGCCGTAAGGGTGGACGCCGTGTTTACCCCGGGTGCCGCTGGCACCCTGGCCGTGGCCGCTGATTTCAGCCTGCACTTTGGTCAGGTGTTCGGAATGGACGGGCCGGATGGCCCCGAGTCCATCCGTAATCAATTAGACTTTACCGCGCGCTTTACCGCTACTGCTGCCGACCGGGCCCGGTAACGGCTTCCCGTGCAACGGCAGCGGGTTCAGCAGAGCTCCTGCAAGGACTGATATTTTTCAATTAATCGATCACCAATTGTCAATCCCTTCCCGGTATTGGTACCCAAAATTTTTAGCAATGCTTCGTATCATTTTCTCCCTCCTTGTGCTGACGATCGTTGGCTTTACCACCCTTTACACCTCTAGTCCGCTGGTAGCATTTCCTCCCCACTCCCCGGGTGAAATAACGTTTGTCGGCAATGCCGGCAGCGACAATGTCTTTACCGTTGAACAGTGGAAATTCACACAACTGGATAACCTGGCGACGCCGGAAAAAATCCGGGTGACGGCTGTTCTTGACATGACTTCCATCACCTGTGACTGGAAAGATCTGCAAAAAAACCTCCATAAGAAGAAAGAATATTTCCACAGTAAGAAGTTCAATACTGCACAAATCGACGTCGAGGGAGCCGAAGCACAGGCAGATGGCAGTTACCTG
>JAUIIF010000722.1 GCA_030431945.1 Bacteroidia bacterium
CAAGCCCTGCTAAACGGGCTCACCCGTCTTTCCCCCCCAAAGACGGCTATTGCAACCTTCAGTACCCGTCAGAACGTTCTCTGTAAGAATCAAAACAATCCCACCCCATGACGCTAGAAGAGCGCATCACTGCCGACATGAAAACGGCCATGAAGGCTAAAGACAAGCAAAGCCTGCGCGGTATCCGCGCCATCAAGAGTGCGATCCTGCTGCAGAAAACCGACGGTTCCGGCGCTGCGCTGGACGAAGCCGGCGAAATAGCTTTGCTCCAGAAACTGGTGAAGAGCCGCCAGGATAGTCTTGACATCTACGTGAAGCAAAACCGGGAAGACCTGGCGGCTACCGAACGCGAAGAAATCGAAGTCATCAGCCAGTACCTCCCCGAGCAATTGTCGGACGAAGACCTTGCGGCCCTGGTCGAAGGTATTATTGCCAAAACCGGCGCATCCTCCATGAAGGACATGGGCAAGGTGATGGGCATGGCCAATAAAGAAGCAGCCGGGCGGGCGGATGGCAAGACCATCGCCGCCATGGTAAAGGCGAAGCTGAGCTAAAACCGCCCGTCGACTGACTTTAGGGTAAAATGGCAGCCAGTAGTTCAATCCGGACTACTGGCTGCCTGCTTTTCTGGCGGTGCCTGCCTGATAATTAGGTGCCTACCCAAAAACCGGCCGCCGCCACGCCGTCTGCGTGCATCAGGCCGGCGCGGCTCAGGCGGTAAACGGAACCGTTTCCTTCCCGGAACAAGCCTTCCGCAACGTTGGCCCGTTGGCTCGCGGTAAAATGGCGGGCCTTTTCCGCTCCGAATTTTTGCTCGAGCACCCCGAGGTCCACGCCGGTATCCTGCCGCAGGGCCGTCATGATGTACTCATTATACCGGTCGTCCGGGGAAAGGACCTCCTCTTCGTACAGAAAGCCGTTGGCCGCAGCGTAGGCCTCCGGATCATTAATCTCTGCCAGGGCTTTGGCGTAAGCAGCGTTGTTGCTGATGTTCCAGCGCCGGCGGTCACCGCCGTCAAACCCGTGTGCTCCGGGGCCGATACCGAGGTAGGGCTGCCCGCTCCAGTACCCCGAGTTATGACGACTCTGGTGGCCCGGTAAGCAAAAATTCGAGATCTCGTAATGACGGTATCCGGCCCCGGTCAGGTGATCCACCAGCATATTGAAATGGCGATCAAATTTGGCATCGTCCGTATCCGCTATTTTGCCTTTGGCAACGTTGACACCCAGTGCCGTGCGGGGTTCTACCGTCAGCGCGTAAGCGGAGATATGCGTAACGCCCAGGTCGGTAGCGATGCGGAGGTTTTCGGCCCACATGTCGTCGGTGGTCGTTTGCCCGCCGTAGATGAGGTCGATGGAGACGTCGTGAAATCCGGCCCGGTTCACTTTTTCTACGGCCGCCCGCGCCTCGGCGGCGGAGTGGGCGCGGTTCATGAACCGCAGGTCTTCCTCAAAAAAGGATTGGATACCGATGCTCAGCCGGTTAACCGGAGATGCGGCCAGCATCTCGATGGTTGTTTCGTTGAGGTCGTCGGGATTGGCCTCCAGGGTGATTTCGGGTTGCGGGTTGCGGGATGCGGGTTGCGGGTTGGGGGAAAACCCTGCTGTTGTAGCTTCCCCGGCACCTGCGCCCGCGCCCCAGTAGCCTTCCTCCTGCAGGGTCGTGAAAATGGCCGCAAGCTCCGCTCGCGTAAGTAAGGACGGCGTACCCCCGCCAAAATAAACGGAGGGAACCGGGCCGCTGGCCAGTTCGCTCCGCCGCAGCCGCAGCTCTTTATTAATGCCCTGCAGCACCGCATCCCGCGTTTTCATGCTGGTGCTAAAGTGAAAATTGCAGTAGCTGCAAGCCTGTTTGCAAAAGGGAATGTGAAGGTAGAGCATGGCGGGGGGGGGTGATGAGGTGCGGGTTACAGGCTATGGGTACCGCAACCCGCCCCCGTTATGCTCCTACTGAAGTACTCTCGTACAGAGGAAAGGCCTGCATGTAGGCGTGTACTTCGCCCCGGACCTTGGTGATAACGTCTTCGTTTTCCACGTCGCTGATGATCTGATCGATCCACTCCACGGTTTTGCGGCAATCCTCTTCCCGGAAGCCGCGGGTGGTAACGGCAGCCGTACCGATACGGATGCCGGAAGGGTTCATGGCCGTTTTCTTGTCGAAGGGGACCATGTTCTTGTTCAGGGTGATGTGGGCGGCGTTCAGCGCATTTTCGGCCTGGGTGCCGTTGACGTCTTTATTACTCAGGTCGATGAGCATGGAGTGATTGTCCGTTCCGCCGCTGATGATGTGGTAGCCTCTGGCTACGAGTGCTTCGGCCATGGCCTGGGCGTTGGCGATCACTTGTTTGCCGTAGGTTTTCCATTCCGGCTGGAGGGATTCGCCGAAGGCAACGGCCTTGGCCGCAATGACGTGTTCCAGCGGGC
>JAUIIF010000723.1 GCA_030431945.1 Bacteroidia bacterium
GATGTTCCAATTGCCTGAATTTAGCGGCGCTCCACGGTTGGCCAGGGTAAACGAGGGCAAATTCCTCTTCCGGGGTAGGGGATAGCGCATCCGGGAAATCCGGATTTTTTCGTCGGAGACGAAAAAGGACCCGCACGTCTTCCCGGCTATTGTGTAAAGCCGCTTCCAGCCAGCGCGTAGCCCGCTTTGCCTCTGCAGGACTTAAATTGGAGATAATTTGCTGTAGCAGCGACATGTTAGCTATAGATTTAGGTTCAACAATAAAGGGAAGTTGGATAAATTTTGCTCAATTATTATTTGTTTTCACCTGCGTCCGCGCAAAAAAAGAGGTAAACAAGAAGGGTTAAATGTACTTGCTTTTGCGCAGTTTTACCTGCATCCTTGTAGCGTTAAATAATTTCCCAGTTGTAATTCGCTTTTGAAACCATAATCATCTTCCCATGCGCTTACTCTTTACCTTACTGATCGCTTCGTTTGGTTTTGCCCTGAATGGGCAATGCATCTTCGTGCAGTCCGATTCCACCGTCTGTGCAAATGACGGCGGCTATTTTGTCCTCTTTGATGTAGAGGGGACCGGCCCAACCGGCTGGAGGTTGGCCGGAACCCAATTGACGGGCCCCTACGATACCGACGAAATCCGGGAAGCCGGACCTTTTTTTGAAGAAGAAATCACTTTGACCTGGGTAGACATCGATGACCCTGATTGTACTTTCTCTGCAACCTATACCAGACCAGAGGGATGTGGAACGACGGACCCCTGTTTTGGCTTCGCGGTCTTCGTCTCCGGCACGGCAGACACCCTTTGCTCCTCCTCCTATCACCTTCAATTAACTGGCGGGAGCAGCCCGTACGAGGTCACGCTTTCGGATGCGGCTGGGAACGTCGTTGAAGTGCAGGTTATTACTTCAGATTCCATCGGTCTGCGCTACGAAGACCTGCCGGCGGGTACTTATTCGGTGGTGGTTACGGACAGCAGGAACTGCAGTACCGATGCCACCTTTTCAGCCGCAGGCACTGCGGGTTGCGGGGCAATTTCCGGTCGGTGCTGGATTGATGTTAACGGCAACGGCCTGCGGGACAATACCGATGACGTGCTCAATATGACCGTAGTGGCCCGGCGAAGTGGTACCGTAATTGCTTCCACCAATACCAATACGGATGGGGTCTACGCCTTCAATCAGCTGCCGGCCGGCACGTACGTCCTGCAATTCGGAGCGCCGAACGGCCTCACCCCGACGCTGTACCAGGAGGGTAGTGACCCTACACTAGATAGCGATGTCTTAACGCCGGCGGGGGAAACGGGCGCAATCGACGTGGCAGCAGGTGCCTTGGTGGAAAGCATCGACGCCGGCTGGCTGGTGGCTGACTGCTCCGTAAACCTCGTCATTCAGAATGCTTCCTGCAACGGTGGCCAGGACGGCCTGATTGTTGCTGAGCCGGCGGGGACTGCACCTTTCACTTTCCTCTGGAGTAACGGAGCGACCTCTGCCGCCATTGATGAGTTGGCCGCCGGCTTTTACAGCGTTACCGTGACCGATGCGGAAGGCTGCCGGAGTGAAGCAAACGGGCAATTAACGGAAGCCGGACGCATTCGTCTCAGCCTCCAGGAAATTGGTTCAGGCTGTAACGGAGGAACTAATGAAGACCATTTCCTGAACCCGCTGGTTTTCGGTGGAACGCAACCCTATACCTACGCCTACCTGGTGGATGATGATGTCATCAGTACGGAACAAATACTGCCCAATCCCGTGGCAGGGGTAACCTACGTTTTAGTCGTTACGGATGCCAATGGCTGTAGCGCTGAAATT
The DNA here is from genome assembly GCA_030431945.1 of Bacteroidia bacterium. Lineage (GTDB taxonomy): Bacteria > Bacteroidota > Bacteroidia > Chitinophagales > Saprospiraceae > Neolewinella. The sequence continues at coordinate 1,809 of JAUIIF010000723.1, forward strand.
TCCTGGACGGCCCTGGGGCAAACACAGACCATCAACTGGTTTGCTCCCTTCTTCCTGCCCTGCGATGGGTCTGGGGTTGAGATTACCACGGGAGATTCTACTGACCTCTACACCTACACCTGGCTGACCCCGGGGGGAGAAATTCTGTCCGGTCCGTCAATTATTGCCACGGAGGTCGGTACCTATGCCGTGGAAGGCACCTCGGACGTGAATAACTGTGTAATTACCGGTGAAGCACAAGTCATGGCTTCTACCCTGACGGCCGACTACGAAATTGTGGTGATCGACTCGCTGGAATGTGGCTTCGAACGGTGCTTGTACGTCGTTTCAAATGAACCTAACGTCTGGCGACCTGATGTGTCTTATCACTGGACTTTACCTAACGGCTTCCAGTCAACCTCAGAACAGTCAGGCTGGATCTGTACGGAGCAAAGTGGCCTGTTTGTACTGCAAATCACCAGTAGCTGCGATACCATTACCCTCAGCCAGGTACTGGACGCTAACCCTGAATGCGCCACCCTCAACGGAACCGTCTACATTGATGCCGATGCCGACTGTGGCTATGATGCCGGGGAAATACCCGCCGCCGGAGTGGTGGTGGAAATCAGCAAC